>DASUOZ010000169.1:0-12019 GCA_036276375.1 Pyrinomonadaceae bacterium
AGCGTATCAACTGCACTATCGAACTCACCGGCCTCTTCAAGTCCCTTTGCCAACTCACACAATGGCAACAAATTTTCCGCACTCGTGGCGTCCGATTGCCCCGTTTGAATGGATGTCTGCAAATCCATACTAGTTCTCCACTTTTGCAAATCCGCAAGGAACCTTGCAAGCCTCTCAATTGATGGATATTATCCACCTTAACCAATATCTACTTGGTTGCACACCACTTCACCGGCTTGACTACATTCTTGAGGAGAAGATCAATGAAACCTGTCAAAACGTTCATATCTATCGTCGTACTTTTGCTCGCGCTTGCCGCTCAGGCTCCAGCAGGAGAACAGCAGACACCAGGTGCGGCTGCACAGCCGTCGCCGACGCCGAACGCCATGACGTACAGCGGGGGTGACGCTACGCCATCGTTGGGTGATTCATATACCGAACAGTCTGGAGAAACAGTCGAAACGACAGATTACCTGTTGTTCGAAGCGTTCAAAGCCCTATTCTCTTTGTACTAAGAACGCACAGCCACGAACAAAGGCTTTCGTAGCACACGCCGTAGCGTAGTCTCGCGGCCTGCGTTCTGTGTGTCCGGGCTCACCGATAACGTTCGAAATACCTGACTGGGAGGCGGTGACGCGTTGCATCGTACCCCCATCTGGCCGTTGAAGCAATAGGAACTTTTACTTTTCCAACGGCCAGTGAGGGGATCTTCTGTCGCCACCCCCCGGTTTCACGGCCACTTCTTTTCAAGGATCTGTACGTCCTAGGGTATTTGTGTGCCTTCTACCAACCGTTTCACGGTCTCGAGCGTGTCCACTTCCGCCGTTGTTTTGTCCGGCCGCAGCCGCAAAATTCTCGGAAACCGAAGCGCGTACCCGCTCTTGTGCCGCTTAGACGGCTGAACTCTGTCAAATGTTACTTCGATGACGATACTCGGTTCAACGATGCGAACCCGCCCGTGCCCAAATTCCTGAATTGTATGGGCCTTGAACCACTCCGTCAGCTCCATCAGCTCCCGATCCGTCAGACCCGAATAGGCCTTACCGATATTCAGCAGCTCTTCATCCTCGTCCGAGCGGCGAACCGCAAACGTGTAATCCGACAGTAAATGCCGCCGCTTCCCGTGTCCAACCTCAACTGCCGTCACCGCCACGTCGAGCGTCGCAATCGCCCGTTTCAACTTAAGCCACTCGCGTCCTCTCCTCCCTGGCTTATACGACGAATGCGGGCTCTTGATCATTAATCCTTCATTGCCACGCGCCCGCGCCCGGTCAAACTCATCATCCAGCAAAGCGGCGTCCTTAAACAACTTCCCCTCCGAAAGCCGTATCGGGCCACTGCCCTGCACTAACTGTTCCAACATCCGCCGCCGCTCAGCCAGCGGCTCGTCAATCAAAATTTTGTTGGTTGCGTACAAAATATCGTACGCCACGAGCACAACCGGCACCGCGATCAGCAATTGCGTTCCAACCGTCTTCCTTCCCAGGCGTTTCTGCAACTCACTAAACGGGAGTATTGCGTCATCACTGGCCGGCACGATCTCGCCGTCGATGATGGCATCAGTCTTTAACGACCGAAGTGGCTCGACCAGTTCCGGAAACCTGTGCGTGACCTCGTCCATCGTTCGCGAATAGATGGCGACTCGCCCGTTCGCCACATGCGCCTGCGCGCGAATCCCGTCAAACTTGTCTTCAACCAGAAATTCCTCCGGCATCGTCCGCGCAATGTCTGTCAGGTCGGCCGCCGGCGTCGCCAACATGAACTTGATCGGATGAAACAGACGCATGTTGACGTCGTGTAAGTCTTCACGCCTGGCGCGCGTCGCGGTTTCACCAATATCGCCCAAAAGCATGTTTGAGTAGGCTACATCCGCCAGCGACTGCCCAAACACGCGCGCAATCGCGTCTTCCACCAGACCTTCTCGGAGACCGATGCGGAGATCACCCGCGAGTAATTTGACCAGATATTTCGCCTCGAGCGGCGTCGCCCGATGAAGCACAGCCGTCAGCAGTGCGGTTTTGTTCTTGATGCCGCGGGTTTCACTGAGTCTGCCGATCAGCGACTCGGTCTCGGCGAGCGTAATTGTTGGTCGAAAAGTATGGCGTGCTTCTTTCACGATCTCGGCAGCTACTTCGCCCGGATCGCCAAGCCGCACCCAACGCGGGGAAAGATCTTCGGGACGAAAACCGGTCGCTTCACTCAGCGCCGCGGCGATGATGCTGCCGCCGACGTTCGTCGTGCGCGCATCATTAAGGGCAAACCGTTGACCAGCAAAATATCGCGCCGCGCGGGTAAGGTCGGGATCGGAAAGCGTCTTTAGGTAGTCGCCCAGGATCGCCGCTTTCACTAACTTCCTGGTCGTTGCGGCCACTGCCTCGGCACACTCGGCGAACGCCTGAAGAGTTCCCGCGGAATCGATAATATTTTCGGTTGTGCTCTTTTCTTCACCCATTGCTCTGATAAGATGCTCGACCCCGAAGGACCACTTGCAGCTTTCCGCATTTTAAGTGATCCTAGCTACAACCATTAGCGTCAGCGAACGAGCCACTCCCCGCAGGCTTACAGTTTGAAATCGTGGGCGGTCGAGTTCTTTAGGAAGGTGAAACAACCGTGTTTGCCCTCATTCTTGAGTCCCTCAGTAGTACCGAATTACTGTTTATTATCGTTGTCGCACTAATATTCTTTGGTCCACGCAAGTTGCCTCAACTCGCTCGCTCGATGGGCAAAGGTCTTGCCGAGTTTCGCAAAGCATCAGACGACTTCAAGCGCACGTGGGAGCGCGAAGTGGCGATGGAAGCTTCCAAACTGGAAGAGATGGGCACCGAAAACTCGATCCTGCCGGAAGGTAACGCTCAGGCTCTGATAGAAGACGAGCTCACACCGGAACCGCTGGTCCAATCCGCCGATCCGGAGTTGGTGGTAGCTCGCGGCACCGAACCCGAACCACTGTCTCAAACAGCCGAGCCGTTGAACCCGGCCGAACCAGTGGCCGCTGCAGTTGAACCGGCCGCAGTCGAACCGCTCCGAAAACAAGAATGGATCTAACTGAGCCGCAATGTCAGCTTTCATAAGAGCGTTATCATCAGGCAGAGGTAGCGAAGAAGAACAACTCGGCGGACAGATGTCCTTTCTGGAACATCTCGACGAGTTGCGCCGCCGCCTGGTTCGTTCTTTCATCTTCGTATTCATCGCAGCCGCGGCTTCCTGGTTTTTCTCCGGACCGATCTACAGATTTCTCGCTGCGCCAGTGAATCGAGCACTGGCCGAAGCTCAACGTCAACAGGTTCCAATCAGTGGTTTCAGTGGCAGCGAAACGATCGCTACATTGATGACCCTGAAGGAGAACGATGCGGGCCGCTACATCTTTGCGGAAGAAACCAAACTCGGGAGCAGTCTGATACCGGCAGGCGCTTCCGTCATGTCGCGCGTGTTGAAAGACGGGCAAGGGCAGCTGGCCTTGTTCACGGACGAAGCGCTCTATTCCGGCAATGCCGTCATTCCCAAAGGCGTGCGCTTGCCAACCGACCTCAACGCCGCGGTCGAGGAATTTTCCGGTGTCAACGATAAGCTGATCGTCACCACCGCGCTCGAACCGTTCTCGTTGTACATCAAAGTCTCGCTTTACACGGCGATCTGCGTTTCGGTGCCGTTTCTGCTGTTTCAGATCTGGGCCTTCGTCTCTCCCGGTCTCTATCCGCACGAGCGCGCGTACGTGACGCCGTTCATTCTGCTGTCTACCATCTCCTTCGTTTTGGGCGCTGCCTTCGCTTACTACGTGCTGTTTCCGCCCGCCGCCAAGTATCTGCTCGGTTTGGGAAGCGACTTCCGCCTATTGCTGAAAGCCGACGAATACTTCGACTTCATCATTCTCGTAATGCTGGGTATGGGCGTCGTGTTCCAGATGCCAGCGGTTACTTACGTTTTGGCCCGCATTGGGCTGGTCACGGCCGGATTTCTGGTGAAGATTTGGAAAACGGCGATGATCGTGATCATGATCTCCGCGGCCGTGCTGTCGCCGACCAGCGACATTCCCAACATGCTGCTGTTCGCGGCGCCGATGGTCGTGCTTTATGTGGTGTCGATTTTCGTCGCCTGGATGTTCAATAAACCGCGCACAGCGACCTGAGAAACGCGTTCGAAACTCAACAATTACACTGGTTTGTCCGCATTCGGGGCAACTTACTTCGGCTGTCACCGCATCCTTGACTCAGTTCTCAGCGCGGGCTTAGAATCCTGAATCTTCAATCGGTGTCCGTGTAGCTCGTATCGTCAACTGTTTCATAGGAGTTTAGTAATGTCTTACCAGAAAGTTGCTCTGCGTCTGGCCCTCGTTGCCGCGTCAGCGTTCATAGCCAGCCCCGCAGTCTTGACACAAGAGCAGCAGGATCCGACCAACAAACCCCGGAACGTCAAACCAGAACTTAAAAAGGCTTACAAAGACTGGCTCGACAAAGACGTTACCTACATCATCACCGACGAAGAGCGGAAAGCATTCAAGAAGCTCGCCACCGACGACGAGCGCGAGCGGTTCATCGAGGAGTTCTGGCGCCGCCGCGATCCGGATCCGGACACTGAAGAAAACGAATTCAAAGAAGAGTATTACGAGCGCATCGCTTACGCGAACGAGCACTTCAGCTCCGGCATTCCCGGTTGGAAAACGGACCGCGGCCGCATCTACATCATGTACGGCAAGCCCGACGAGCGGGAGACCCATCCGATGGGCGGCTCGTATCAACGTCCATCGTGGGAAGGCGGCGGTAACACAACCACCTACCCGTTTGAGATCTGGTTCTATCGTTATCTCGCGGGCGTCGGTTCCGGTATCGAAATCGAATTCGTCGACCCGACGGGCACCGGCGAATATCGCATCGCCCGCAATGCAAACGAAAAAGACGCGATGCTGATGGTTCCGGGCGCGGGACTCACGTTGTCCGAACAGCTCGGTCTCACCAGCAAAGCCGATCGCATCGCCGGCATCGGCGGTGTCGGCAGCATGAGTTATCAGCGCGAACAAGACAGTCCGTTCTCGCGCTTGCAGTTGCTCGCGGACTTAAGCCGTCCGCCGCAAGTAAAATTCAACGATCTCGCCACGGCCGTCAACACCGGTGTCGTGGAGGAGAACCCGCTCAGCTTCGATCTGCGAATCGACTTCTTCCGCCAGTCAGACGAGCGCGTGATCACAGCGTTCACGATTCAGGCCGAGAACAAAGATCTCGTGTTTACGGACAGCGGTGGTCTTCAACAGGCGCGCATGAACATCTTCGCGCGCATCACCTCAGTCGCCGGCAGGCGGGTCGGCATCTTCGAGGATCCAGTCGTCACAACCGCAACGCCCGAAGAGCTCTCGGAAGCGAAAGATCGCAAGTCGGCGTATCAGAAAGCCGTTCCACTCCCGCCCGGTACCTACAAGGTCGACGTAATCGTGCGCGACGTTCAGTCAGGCGCCACAGGCTTGAAACAACTCGGTTTCACGGTACCCCGTTACGATCAGGAAAAACTCTCGACATCAACCATGATCCTGGCCGCGAAGCTGGAAAGTCTTCAGGACCAACCCGCAGTGGGCCAGTTTGTCATCGGCACCACGAAAGTTATTCCGAACGTCTCCGGCGTTTACCATCGCGGTCAAGCCGTCGGCGTCTACCTTCAGATTTACAACGCCGGCATCGATCAAACGACCCTGCGTCCCTCAGTCGACGTCGAATACGCTTTACTGAAAGACGGCAAGGAAGTCGGCAAACAATCTGAAGACTGGAAGGGTCTGAGCGACTCCGGTCAACGCCTGACGCTCGCTCGCTTGATCGACACGCGGCAGCTTCCGCTGGGCGACTACGAAGTCGCGGTACGCATTCGCGATCGCGTCACCGGACAGGCGCTGTCGCCGTCGCAGAAGTTCAGCGTGATTCAGTAGCGCGCCGAATAAACTCTTCGACCTGATCCAGGTAGGGCGTTCCGGCTGAGCCGAAAACGTTGTGACCGCCGCCGGGAACGATCAGGAGCTTCTTTGGTTCGTTTGCGGCCGCGTAGAGCGCCCGCCCCTCTGCAACAGGAATTACAGGATCGGGATCTCCATGACTCACCAAAACGGGGATCCTGATCGATTTCAACTTCCGCGCCGACTCAAATCGATTCCGTCCCACAACATGCAAGAATCGCGGTAGCCACGGCAGTGCCGTTTCGGCCAGCGAACTCGCCGAACTGAATCCTGATTCGAGTATCAGTGCCCCGGCTTTCTGCCGCGTTGCGGTTTCCGTTGCGATCGCCGTTCCCAGCGATTGCCCGTAAAGAACAATTCTCTCCGGCGCAACGCCCTTCTCGCGCGTGAGAAATGAAACGGCTGCTTCGCCATCGAGATACAGATCTGCTTCGTCCGCTGCTGTCCCGTCACTCAAGCCGTAGCCACGGTAATCAAACAACAGCACGCCGAACCCGCGCCTGGCGAGACTTCCGCCCAACCAGCCGACGTTCGAAATGTTTCCACCGTTTCCGTGGAAGTAGACGATGGTCGGGGCTCCCGGTTCACTCGCTGCAAAGTACCAGCCGTGCAGTCGAGTCCCATCGGCGGCGGTGAACCAAACGTCGCCGGCGCCGTCAGGCGGCGCCACACGCTGATCAGCCGTGAGCTGCACCGGATGAAACGTCATCGACAGCTCCAGCCAGCGCAACCCGTACACCGAGACGGCGCACCCAAAGGACAGCGCAATCGCCAGGGCCACGCCAATGTGAGTCAATCGGTTCAAATGTTAAGATACGACGGAAATGGCACAGCGGGTTGAATTAATCGGGCTCTCCCAGCCGGAGCTCGTCGCGTTTGTCACGGGTTTGGGAGAACCGGCCTATCGTGGACGGCAGATATTTGCCGCCCTGCAACACCGCCGTTTGCGCAGTTTTGATGAGATCACTGACCTGCCAAAGGAACTCCGCGCGAGGCTGAATGAAGTCGCAGACGCTGCCACACTCAAAGTTGAGTCGCACTACCAATCGTCAGACGGCACGCGCCGTTATCTGATGAAGACTCACGACGGTCTGCCCGTCGAAACGGTCTTTATTCCGGAAGAACATCGCGACACGATCTGCTTCTCATCACAATCCGGCTGCCCGTTGCAATGCACGTTTTGTCTCACGGCCCAACTCGGGCTGTTGCGATCGCTCACGCCGGGCGAGATCGTCGAACAAATCCTGATTGCATTAAACGACGCGTACGGCGTTGGCGTGAAGCCGCCGCGAGGCACGAATCTCGTCGGCATGGGCGCGGGTGAACCGTTTCTCAATTTCGATTCGCTGCTCAAAGCATTGCGCATCATGGCCGATCCCAGCGGCCTTTACATCGTGCCGAATCGCGTCACGATTTCCACCGCCGGTATCGTGCCGAAGATTCTCGAGCTGGCAAAGGTCTCCGATCGGCCGCATCTCGCGATCTCGCTGGCCGCACCGACTGACAAACTGCGCAACGAACTGATGCCTATCAACAAGCGTTGGCCGCTCGAAGAATTGCTCGAGGCCTGCAAGGTCTTTGAAAAGACGCTCAAGCCGGGCGAGTTGTTCACATTCGAATACGTCATGCTCGCGGGCGTCAACGACTCAGACGAACAAGCGCGGCAACTGGCTAACCTGCTGAACCGGCACGGGCTGAAAGCCAAAGTAAATCTGATTCCGCACAATCCGGCCGAGCCGCTTCCGTATCGGCCGTCGCCGGAAGAAACCGTCGCGCGGTTTAAAAAGATTCTGGAGTCGAAAGGCATTCACGTTTACGTGCGCCGCCCGCGTGGCCGCGATATTTTTGCCGCTTGCGGGCAACTGGCGGCACGCCAGGAAACACTTAACACTTGCACAGAGATCACATCTGCTGGAGTTAGTAATTAATGTTCAACTCGAAACTAATTCGGACACTGTCTATTGCCGTCGCCTTACTGGTTCCCACGACGCTGTATTCCAATCCGCGGCCGCAGTCGTCAGCGGACGTGAACGTCAGCGGCTCACTCGCGTTCGACAAGATCAAGAAAGGCCGCGCCGTGCGCGGTAGTGTCGTAATGGACATCCCTCCGGGCTTGCACGTGCAGTCGAACAAACCACTCGACAAATACCTGATCCCCACCAAACTTGAAATCGAAACTCCGGGTGGCATGAGAGTTGGTCCAGTAACGTATCCGCGTGCCGTGATGCGCAACTTGAAGTTTTCGAAAGGCGCCGTGGCTGTTTACGAAGGCCGCGCGGTGCTACGTTTCAACGTTACGGTGCCGGCAAACTACAGCGGCTCATCAGGCGAGATCAAAGGTAAGCTGCGCTTCCAGGCGTGTAACGATGAAGCGTGTTTCCCGCCGGTAACGCGCGAAGTCAAGATGTGGCTCAACGTGGAGTGACCTGGTCCCGGCCAATCACAGCCATCAACCGCCCGACTTTTCCGTGCAACTTCTTTTCCTGGCGATAAGAGAAGAAGAGGTCCGTGCGGCACATTGTGCAAAGCGGCGCGATGTGAATCCGATCCGAAAGCACGCCGGTTGATTCAAGTTGCTCTCGATTCGCTTTCAGTAGATCGACGAGTGCATGCCCGGGACGCGTCGGCGTAAACAGATCAGCGCCGTTCGGAAACCGGCTCCTAAACGCGTCAATCACATCAGCACCGACTTCATAACAACATGGCCCAGCCGAGGCGCCGATCGCCACGCGCAGGTGCTCCGGACGAGCGCCATATTCGTCAGTCAACCGTTTCACGCCGGCGATCGCCGCGCTTTCCAGCGTCCCGCGCCAACCCGCATGCACTGCGGCAAACGAACGCGTCCGTGGATCACCAATCAAAATGGGCACGCAATCAGCCGTCTTAACACCAGCCAGCACGCCGTCGGCATTACTCACGATCACGTCGCAATAGATCGTTTCGCCGAGTTGATCCTCACCGGGCTTCGCCTCGGCGACCGACCCCACGACGCGTACCCCCGCGCCGTGGACCTGCCAACAACCAGCGAGGGACCACTGGCCCGGAAAAAGCTTGAGAAAGCGGCGGCGATTCTCCAGAATGTTCTCCGCCGCGTCGTCGTGAAAACCCGCGAGGGTCAACGAGTCTTGCGGCATACTGCTGACGCCGCCGAGTCGCGTCGAAAAGCCGTTTACAAAACCGTCCTGCTCCAGCGGCCGGCAAACAAGCGCGCGCAGCCCGTTAAGGTCGCGCCAGTAAAATCCAGCTTGCATTAGTTGTTCGTCACTCGTGATCGTTTCCATCGGCATAGACATTATCGAAGTTGCGCGAATTCGCGAAGTGCTGCACCGCACGCCGCGGTTTACCGAGCGCGTGTTCACGCGCGCTGAACGCGAGTATTGCGACAGTCGCGGCGTCGTAGCCGCGCAGCATTATGCCGCGCGCTTCGCGGCCAAAGAAGCGGCTTTGAAAGCACTGCAAACAGGTTGGCGAGGGGGAATCAGTTGGCACGACGTGGAGGTTTCGGCACGCGAGAGCGGCGCGCCTTATCTGATCTTCACGGGTGAGGTGTTGGAGGTTTATAAAAAATTCGGCGCCAGCGCCGCGCATCTTTCGCTGTCGCACACGAGCGAGCACGCGATCGCGCAGGTCATTCTCGAACGCTGAACTCAGCGCATGTCGTTCACGAGCGTCTTTCTTCCACTAAGATCCGTATCTATCCGTGTTCTTCCGTTACCCCTTGTTTCGACCGCTTCCGCGCGCTTGACGCTGGTTGAGGCCGTTTCTTCTGCAAACGGACTGCTCTGCACCGGGACATTCCCATGCAAGTAACACTCGAGATGCGGAGCCTCCGGTTCAGTTACCGCGATCAACTCACGCAACGGACAACCCACAGTCGATAACAATCCCGTCGCCGAATCGATCTCCACGAACTTAATCCCCTCCGGACACTCGAAATTCTGGCCTCCCAGATCCGGCCGAACGGCGATCGCGCCTTTCATGAAATCCACCCACGCCGGCAACGCCGCTTCCGCGCCCGTCAGACCAAGCTGCGCGTTGTCGTCGTAACCAATCCACACAACACAAACGAGATTCGGCGAGTAACCGACAAACCATCCATCACGCGACGTACCTGTCTTGCCGGCGATCGCCGTTCCGGGAATTGCGCCACGCGCTTTGCGCGCGGTGCCGCGCTCGATCACGCCCGTGAGCATGTTGGTGACCACGTAAGCCGTCGTCGGATTGATTACCTGCGGGGTTGTGTTCGGCAACGCGTGCGCCGCAGGCGATTCGTCGATGCTGGTGATCACTTTCGGATCGACGCGCCTGCCTTCGTTGACGAAAGCGGCATAAGCGGAGGCGAGTTGAAGCGGCGTCACTTCTTCCGTGCCCAGCGCCAACGCCGGATAACGTTCCGGCTTAGGCAGGCCAAATGCGAGCGCAAGATTCGCGATGCGTGCGAGACCGGTTTGCATCGCGACGTCGACGGTAACCACATTGAGTGACTTGACGAGACCGGTGCGCATCGTCACTTCGCCCATCGAATAACCGCCGCCGTAGTTCGCGGGACGATAGGTGCGGTTGCGATCGTAGACAAACTCACGCGGCGCATCCATAAACAACTGCACTGGCGAAATACCGTCTTCAACAGCCGCCGCATAAACGAACGGCTTAAACGTCGAACCCGGCTGGCGACGCGCATCGGTCGCGCGATTCAACTGCGACGTGGCGTAGTCGCTCCCGCCGACCATCGCGAGCACGTTACCCGTGTGCGGATCCAAAGCGACCAGTGCGACCTGCGGACTTGGCCCACGATCCGCGGATATCTTTTGGAGCCGCTCAAACTGCTTCCTTAACGCCTTTTCTGCCAGATCCTGCAGCTCAAGATCGATCGTCGTGTAGACTCGTCGGCCTTCGGGCGCGTCAGCAACGCGTTGTACATAGTCGACGAAGTACGGCGCAAGCGAGTTATCCAGATCGACACGAGACGTAACATTAATCCGTTCCGCCGCTGCTGCTTCCTTCTGCTCGGATGTGATTGCGCCGTTCTCCTCCATCGCCGCCAGCACGACGTTTCGGCGCGACTGCGCGGCGTCCGGATTGCGCAGAGGCGAGTAGTGGGCCGGACTCTGAATCATGCCCGCAAGCGTCGCAGCTTCAGCAAGCGAAAGGTCGCGCAGCTCTTTCGCAAAAAACACCGCCGCGGCTTCCTTGACGCCACGCACGGCCACCGCACCACGCTGGCCCAAATAAATCTCATTGCAATAGAGCGCAAAGATATCGTTCTTCGAGAGACGCCGTTCGAGCGCCAGCGCCAGCATCGCTTCGGCGTATTTGCGTTGCAGCGTCTTGTCGGGCGTAAGGTAGGTGTTTTTGACGAGTTGCTGAGTGACCGTCGAACCGCCCTGGCCCAGCCGTTCCTCGCCCGCATTGCGCAACAGCGCCCTGGCGACTCCGCTGACATCCACACCCGAATGATCGAAAAACCTGCGGTCCTCAATCGCGAGGATCGCCTGCACGAGCACCGGCGGAATCTCGTCGTAACTCAACGTCTCGCGCTTCGCGCCCTTCGACGAAAGATCGTTCGACAACACTTCCGGCTCGAGTGTGAACGAATCCAGCGCAACGCCATCACCCGTCAACTCAACAATCTCATCGCCCGTGAACCCAACACGCACCACCGCGGGTTGCTTTCGACTGCTACGTCCGGGCCGAATGTCGATCGTCGCCTCGCCGGCGATAAAACTCCCGCTCCAAACATTACTCGCGCTCGTCTCCAAATAACCCGCACGCCGCAGCGCATTAATTAGCTTCTCGCGCGACAGTTTCTGACCAACCTGCAACACGCGCGGCGCTGCGTACAGACCCGGCCGGCTCGTCAGATAGCCGCTCGCCAATCGTGCCTCGATGATTTGTGAGTAGTATTTGTAAGAACGAACGAGAGCTTCGCCACCCAGGATCGCCGCCATGATAACGACGACGATGCTGGCGCGGACCAGACGGCGCGAGACACGCACGAGCCATTCGACGGCGCGCGGTTCGGGCATAGATGTAACCTCGATTGCCACCTATCCTTGCAATCCTTCAGTGCTTCTCAGTTTTGTATGG
>DASUOZ010000170.1:0-7733 GCA_036276375.1 Pyrinomonadaceae bacterium
AAACTGTTTCGCGTAATCCAAAACTTGTGCCATAAACGACTCAGCTGTATCAGCAACAACCAGCCTGTCGATCAAGCCCAGCTCGCGACAAACTTCGAACGGAAACAACTCGCCTGTTGCCATCATCTCAATGGCCCGAGATTTTCCTACTACACGAACGAGGCGCTGCGTTCCACCAGTGCCAGGCAACACGCCGAGCGATACTTCAGGCAGTCCCATCTTCCCACCTGTTCGGCGCGCAACACGGATGTCCGCAGCGAGCGCGACTTCCAATCCACCGCCAACGCAGTGGCCATTAATCGCGGCGATCACGAGCTTCGGTGTCTGTTCGAGGCGGTTTAGCGTCTCGTTGGCGTGCAGACAGAAGTAATACTTGAACGAAGGTGTCACGTCCGCGAGCATCCGGATGTCCGCGCCGGCGCAGAAAAACTTCTCGCCCTGGCCCGTGATCACGATCACCTGCACCGCGTCGTCCATGCGCGCCGCCAGAATCGCGCGGTCGAGCTGCTGCATCATCTCGTAGCTGTACGCGTTAACCGGCGGATCGTTGAGCGTCACGAGCGCGATGCCGTCCTGGACCGTGTAGTCGAGTTTTGAAAAGGTTTCACTCATAAATCGAAATGTGTTTGGCGCTTTCCGAGTCAAACGACTCGCGTTTCCAGTTGCTCCAACGCTCGCGCAAACGCAATCACGCAAGTTGGGCCATCAGGTCCAGCTCGGAGGGCCAGGCGTAACGAATCTGGATCGGATACAGGTTGACCTGACCGTTGCTGAAAACCACTTTCTGACTGACGACGCGTTGCGCCGCCGCATCGTGGTCAGGGAACCATTCGTCATAAACACCGGCAATGCGTTCGCCGTAAGTCTCTTCAGTGTAGGAGTTCATGGTTGTATTCCGTGGTTCCAGATGCTCAGGTTTTCGGCCTGTTGCCGCAACGTGGTGGAGCCGACCGGCGCCAACGGCAGTCCCGGAACGAAGCCGCCGAGAAACAGTTGCGTCAGGTGTTGGGCCAGATCGTTGACCTTGAGTTTTCCCTGCGGGTCGTACCAGTTATAG
Source organism: Pyrinomonadaceae bacterium (assembly GCA_036276375.1). Taxonomy (GTDB): domain Bacteria; phylum Acidobacteriota; class Blastocatellia; order Pyrinomonadales; family Pyrinomonadaceae; genus PSRF01. Next base: position 1,058 of record DASUOZ010000170.1, read on the forward strand.
ATCCAGTTCATCATGCCAAACAAAGCGTAGGTGGCGACAGTCAGGTCAACGGGTTCCTTGTTACCGCCGGCGTCCTGCACTTCCTGAAGAATCTTGCGCGCTAGTCTGGTGTAGTTGTCCTTGCGTGTCGAGACGTGGGCGTGCAGATCGCCGCGCAGCGACTCGGCTTCGTGCGACAGCACTTTCATCTCGGCCATGTTCGCGGCGAAAAACGAAAGATGGTTTTCGATAAAGATCGTGAGCTTTGCGACCGGATCGTCAACTTCCTCCAACTGCTTTTCGAGCCGTTCGAGCACGCGTCCGAAGCAGTTGTCCTGAATCAGAAACAGCAACTCTTCTTTCGAGCGGCAGTAATGATACAGGCCCGCGAGGCTGACGTTTGTCTCGCGGGAGATGTCGCGCATCGAGGTCGAGTGATAACTCTTCTCCGCGAAGATTCGCGCCGCGGTGCGAAGAATAAACTCGAGCTTTTGATCGTGCCGAGAAGCCTGCAAAACTCAGAGCCTCACATATTCGAAGTCAAACGGCTTGCCCTTGATACCCGCGGCAGGCGGCGCGATCCAGTTGGCGATCTTGCCGATCTCCGTCACCGGGTGCATCAGGCTGCGCACGTACTCGCGGTCCTCCATTGTCGGCAGCCATTCGGATTTGCGTTTCTCAAACTCTTCACGCGTGATCAGGTTGCCGTGGAGATCAAATGTGTGACCCGCATATTCGCCGACGTGACGGTGAAAGCGTGGATGCGGCAGATAGAGCCGCTCGCTCAGACCCTCTTCAGTCAGGATCTTATTCCAGCGTGCGAGACCTTTCTCGCAATCCTTCACGTACTCGCCGCGCAGCAGTTCATTCAACGCATTGCGCAGCGGCACTTCGCGTGGTTTGAGTTGATTGTCTTCGATGACCTGCATCGTGAAGATTTCATTCGCCGCGGTGTGTTCCGTGTACTGCTCCTGCTCTTTGTAACGGCCCTTCAATCCGGCCGCGAAGAAGTCGGCCGAATTAGAGCTGATCTCGCCGCCAAACAGATCGAGCGAGTAACTGAACCAGAAGTTGATGTACTTCTGAACGATGTCGAGCGGAATGCCGCCCAGCTTGCGCGCGTCGCCTTCTTTCATCAACTGCGCCGTGCGACGGACCACGCGGCCGAGACCCGTGTCGCCGACGAACATGTGGTGCGCTTCTTCCGTCAACATGAACTGGCACGTCCGTGCGAGCGGTTCGAAGCCGGATTCGGCGAGCGCGGAAAGCTGATACTTACCGTCGCGATCAGTAAACATGGTGAAGGCGAAAAAGTTGAGCCAGTCGTCGCATGGTTGATTGAAAGCTTCGAGAATGCGCGGCTTGTCGGGGTTTCCGCTGCGGCGTTCGAGCAGCGCGTCGGCTTCGTCGCGGCCGTCGCGGCCGAAGTAACCATGCAGCAGGTAGACCATGGCCCAGAGGTGACGACCTTCTTCGACGTTCACCTGAAACAGGTTGCGCATGTCGTACAGCGACGGACAGGTTTTCCCGAGTTGTCGCTGTTGTTCGACGGAAGCGGGTTCGGTGTCGCCCTGGGTGACGATGATGCGTCGCAGGGAATTGCGAAACTCGCCGGGCACTTCCTGGTAAGCGGGACGGCCGTAGTTATCACCGAAGCCGACGATCGCGTCGCGTTTGGGTGGTTCGAGAAAGATGCCCCAGCGATATTCGGGCATCCTCACGTAGTCGAAGTGGGCCCAGCCTTCGGAGCCGACGTCGACAGCGGTGCGCAGCCAGACGTCTTTTTCCTGGAAGCCGTCGGGGCCCATCTCGCGCCACCAGTCGAGATAATTCGGCAGCCACTTCTCGAGTGCTCGCTGAAGCTTCTTGTCTTCGGAGAGATTTACGTTGTTAGGAATGCGGTCGTATAAGTTCATCGTCTTTCAGTCTGCCGCGAAGAGGCACAAGAAGCACAAGCCAGGTTTTGGTGTTCTGCTTTTTTCTCGGTCGTCGTACTGCTCCTTTGTCTTTTGTGCCTTTTGTGCCTCTTTGTGGCCTAAGTTCGTTTGTAATCAAAGTGCGCCTGCGTTGGTTTGCCATAGTTCGTAAGCGCGCCGTCTGGTCCAACGGCATTTGGACGTTGGAAGATCCAGTTTTGCCACGCGGTCAGGCGGCCGTAGATTTTCGTGTCGAGTGTTTCCGGTCCGGCGAAACGCAGCGACGCTTCCATGCCGGTCAATGCGTCCGGCGACAGCGACGTGCGCTCCTCGATCGCCACGCGTATCTCGTCGTCCCAGTCGAGATCATCGGGAGCGAAAGTTATGAGCCCAAGCTCTTCGGCCTGATCTGTGCTTATCGGCTGTTTCTCCTTGAGGATTTCATCTCCTCTTTCCGGCTCTGCAAGAAAACGCGATTGAAGACGTGTTAGACCATTGCTCATCGGAAACGCGCCGGCGTTCAGTTCAGAAACCGCGATTGATGCCTCCGAATCCATCAGCATGTAACTGCGGTCGGACGCCAACAGCAATTCCAACAGATTGCCTGCGAAGCAGGCCCGGGGTTCGACGATCGCAAAGAAACTCTTGGCGGTCAGATCGAGCCGGCGCAGCGCGCGCGCCATGTTCAGAATGATCTCGCGTACGAGCCAGTGATCGCGGTTAGCCGCTAAAACCTTGTCCACGGATAACACGGATTCGATGTCGCCTTCGGTGCGCAGGCAAACCAATCCAATCTCCGGTTCGTTCACGCGCAAGTGAAGCAGCGCGTCATCGAGCTCGCGATACGCCTGAAGCGGCCAGTAAGCGTCGCCGAGCTCCTGGATTTCATCGGTTGTGGTTGGTTGCGGGCCTTCCGGACCGACAACGGTCAAATCTGCGTAACGCTGCTCACGGTGAAGTTGGAGCCGGACATAGCGATAGTTGCGCGAGTCGTCGGTTGAGTGGATTTCCAGCGGGTTGAGCTTGATGCCTTTTAAGCCATCCTTCGATTGAGCGGCTACGAGTTGCTCCACTCTCGCGTTAATCCCTTCGCCAAACTTGCTCGTAGGGAAGTACCCGTTGATTAAGCCCCACTCTTTCGCCCGCTTTCCTTTCAACCCTTCAGCCAACGTCGAGAACACGTCCGCGCGATCGCGGCGCACTTTTCTCTTGTCGACCAGTCGCGTCAACCCGCCTGTGCCCGGAAGCACGCCCAACAGCGGAACTTCCGGCAGCGAAACCGCCGAGTTCCCATCGTCAACCAGATAGATCTCGTCGCACGCGATGGCGAGCTCGTAGCCGCCACCCGAAGCAGTGCCATTCAGCGCCGCGATGTAACGCCGCCCGGAATGCCGCGAATCATCTTCAATCGCGCAGCGCGTCTCGTTAGTGAACTTACAGAAATTGACCTTAAATGCGTGCGACGACGACCCGAGCATGTAGATATTCGCGCCGGCGCAGAAGATTCGCGGCTTCAGACTCGTAATGACGACCACGGCAACTTCGGGATGTTCGAAACGGAGCCTTTGAATCGCGTCGGCGAGCTCGATATCCACGCCGAGGTCATAAGAGTTGAGCTTGAGCTTATAGCCTTCGGCGAGCGTCTGGTCTTCCTGGACGTCCATCGACAGGGTCGCGACAGCCCCGGAAATCGCGAGCTTCCAATGTTGATAGCGGTCCGGTGACGTTTGAAAGTTGATCATAAGTGCGTTTGACGGGGGTATTTAGTTCGAACGTTCGTTCGAATTCTAGAGGCGACGTTCGGGAAAGTCAAAAGGCGGCCAAACTTGACAGTTTCGGCGGAGGGCGCGTAGGGTTTGTGGCCTCGCGGGAGGCGAATCTGTTCTGGTGAACGGCGCGGTCTTCAAAACCGTTAGTGAGACCGCGAGAGCGGGCTCAGGTAGGTTCGATTCCTACACGCCTCCGCCACCGCTTTGGGGCGTGCGAAACAGCTCTTTACATCGTTAAATAACAAAACGAAGCTCAGAAAAAGGACATTCCTCACATGATCAGAGATTGGGTTGAGCTCAATATGACACCCGGCATCGGACCTCGCGCCGCTGCCAAACTGCTCGAGCGCTTCGGTTCGGCCGAGGCCGTTTACTCCGCCACCCGAGCCGAACTCGAACTGTTGCGCGTCGCGCCCGAAGCGATCGACAGCATTATCGCCCGCGACCTACGCTCCACCGCGGAAGCCGAAATCGCAGCGGTCAGAAAACTCGGCGGCGAGATCCTACTGCTGGACGACGGGGTCTATCCCTCATCCCTACGTGAGATTTACGACCCGCCAATTTTGCTCTATGTAAAAGGCGCGTGGGCGGAATGTCTGGATCAGCCGTGCATCGGCGTGGTAGGGTCTCGTAAGTGTTCGACCTACGGTCAGAACGCCGCGATGATGCTGGCGCGTGACCTGGCACAGCGTGGAATCACCGTAGTTTCAGGCTTTGCGCGGGGAATTGACGCGGCGGCGCACCGCGGCGCGCTGGAAGCAGGCGGCCGGACAGTGGCCGTCCTCGGAACGGGCATCGACGAGGTTTACCCTCGCGATCACAAGAAGTTAGGCGAGGAAATATTGGCTGGCGGAGGGGCGCTAGTGAGCCAGTTTCCGCTCGGCACGCCGCCGGTCTCGGAAAACTTTCCGTACCGAAACCGCATCATTAGCGGACTGAGTCTGGGCATCGTGGTCGTGGAAGCGGCCGAGAATTCGGGGTCTTTGATAACTGCGCGATTGGCGATCGAACAGAATCGGGAAGTCTTCGCAGTGCCGGGAAATATCACTTCCCGAAACTCGTTTGGCACCAATTACCTGATTAAGGGCGCAGGCGCGAAGCTGGTACAGCAGTGGCAGGACATCGCCACGGAGCTGCCGCCGCAGCTCGCCGCACGGTTGTTGCCGCCGCCCTTCATTGAAGCGCCTGCACAGCCGTCGGTGGCCGACAAGCTGGCGTTTGTCCCGGAAGGACTGTCGCAAACCGAAACGTCCGTGTTTCGCTTATTGAGTCACGACAGTGCGGCGCACGTCGACTGGTTAATAGATAAGAGCAAACTTCCGGTCTCGGAATTGACGGCGGCCCTGTTGGCATTGGAAATGCGCGAGTTGGTTCGCGCACTGCCCGGAAGATGTTTTGTGAGAAAACTATAGATGGCGAAAAATCTAGTAATCGTTGAGTCGCCCGCAAAGGCGAAAACTATCAACAAGTATTTAGGAAAAGACTACCTGGTCAAGGCCTCGATCGGTCACATCAAAGATCTGCCTTCGAAAGGGCTCGGTGTCGACGTCGAGCACAACTTCGAACCTACTTACGAACTGATCCCGGATTCGAAGAAGCGTAACAACAAGAAGATCGTCGCGGAACTGAAGAAGGCGGCGAAAGAAGCGGAAGCGATCTATCTCGCGGCTGACCCTGATCGCGAAGGTGAAGCGATCTGCCAGCACCTGGCGGAAGAGATCGTGCCGAAGCGCCCGCCGAAGCCCACGTATCGCGTGATGTTCAATGAGATCACGAAACGCGCGGTCAATGCGGCATTCGAGGATCCGAAACAGATCGATGGGAACCTCGTCGAAGCACAGCAAGCGCGACGTGTGCTCGATCGCCTGGTTGGTTACAAGGTTTCACCGTTGCTGTGCCGCACGATCGGTGGACGGCTGAGTGCCGGGCGCGTGCAGTCGGTAGCGCTGCGCATGGTGGTGGAGCGCGAGCGCGAGATTGAGCAGTTTGTAAAAACCGAGTACTGGACGATCGGCGCGAACCTCAGCGCAAAACTACCGCCCGCGTTTGACGCGCGTCTGTTCAAAGTCGGCGAGCAAACAGTCAAGACGAGCGGCTTCGATCAGGACCTCAAAAAGAATGAGATCCTGATTCAGGGTCAGGCGCAGGCGGACGAGTTTGTAAACGAAGCGCAACAGCAGACGTTCGTCGTCAGCGAAGTCACGACGAAGGAACGCAAACGAAATCCAGTCCCGCCGTTCATCACGTCCAAGCTCCAGCAGGAGGCTTCGCGCAAGCTCGGCTTCCCGGTCAAACGAACGATGATGATCGCGCAGAAGCTGTACGAAGGTGTCGAGCTCGGCTCCGAAGGTTCGGTCGGACTGATCACCTACATGCGTACTGACTCGACGCGCGTCTCAGACGCAGCGCTCGGCGAAGTGCGCGACTACATCAACCAGCAATACGGCGCGAATTATCTGCCCGAGAAAGCCGTTCACTATCGCTCGAAGAAAGACGCGCAGGATGCGCACGAAGCGATCCGTCCGACCGAAGTGGCGCGCACACCCGAATCGCTGGCGCAGTTTCTCAAACCGGAAGAGCTGAAACTGTATCGCCTGATCTGGCAGCGCTTCGTCGCCTCGCAGATGATGCCGGCGATCTTCGACCAGACCACGATCGACATTCAGGCCGGACGCTTTGTCTTTCGCGCGACCGGTTCGGTGCAGAAGTTTGACGGCTTCCTGAAGATCTATCAGGAAGGCCGCGACGAAAAAGCCGAAGACGACGAAGAGGCTGAACGCAGTCTGCCGCTCGTCGAACAAGGCGAGAACCTGAAGCTCAACTCGCTCACGCCCGAACAGCACTTTACCGAGCCGCCGCCGCGCTACACGGAAGCGACGCTCGTTAAGGCGCTCGAAGAAAAAGGCATCGGCCGTCCTTCGACTTACGCCGCGATCATGTCGACGATTCAGGAACGTGAATACGTCGAGAAGATTCAGGGACGCTTTCATCCCACCGCGCTCGGCAAGACCG
>DASUOZ010000171.1:0-2054 GCA_036276375.1 Pyrinomonadaceae bacterium
CTTGCGCACGTCTTCGTGAAGTGTACTGTCGGAGCCCTGGATGTAGACAGGCGCTTGCGTCGTCGGAGAGGCACAGACTTCTTCAATTAACTTCGCGCACGCTGTCGCATCCAGAAAGTTCCGGAGGAGAAAGAGGTTGAAGTGTGAGGCGCTCAATTCAGACATAATTGGGTCGCTGAAAGCCTACACGCTAGGTTTTGAAAACTATTCTATCTTCGAACACGCAACAATCAAGGCCCGTGTTGAGCAAACACTCGATCGCGCCGGCGGGGGTTTCCACGATCGGCTGGCCCATGCGATTGAACGACGTGTTGAGCAGCATGGGAACGTTCGTCTGGTCGTAAAACCGTTTCACTAAATCATAAAACCTGCCGTTCGCTTCGGGTGTCAACGTTTGCAGTCGACCGGTGCCGTCGGCATGCACGATCGCGGGCACTTCGGCTTTCCGCTGCGGATTGACTTCGCACACGCGCAGCATAAACGGACTCTCGGCAGACATGCCGCCAAACTCAAACCAGTTTGGCGCTTCTTCAAGCATCACTGCCGGCGCAAATGGTCGAAACGCTTCACGCATCTTCACGCGCCGGTTGAGTATTTCTTTGCCGTCCGGACGGCGCGGATCACACAGAATGCTGCGTTGACCGAGCGCCCTCGGGCCAAGCTCCGAGCCGCCGTCGAACCAGCCGATGATCTTTCCGTCGCACAACAACTCGACCGCGCCGGCGATCACGTCCGTTGACTCAACCACGCGCACTTTATCTCGATTGAGAGCAGCCGTGATGTCTGCCCGCGTGTAACTACGGCCCACTGAATCGTGCGACAAACGTCGCCGTGAGTTGTGTCCGGTCAGTTGCCACAATCCGTAATACGCCGCGCCAATCGCCGCCCCGCTGTCCTCCGCAGCGGGAATGATGTAGACGTTGTCGTAGCCCGACTCGCGTATCAATCGTTCATTCGCGACGCTGTTCAACGCTACTCCGCCCGCGTAACAGAAATTCCTAGTCGCGCAAAGTTCGCGCAGGCGCTGAACCAGGTGAAGCAACGCCGTTTCCAGCGCCGCTTGCACTGACGCCGCCAGTGCTTCGTACTCAGGCGCCGCGTCGGGCCAACGCCGTTCGTGGCGAAACCGCAGCGGCACCGTCTCCTTGAAACAAAACCGGCCACGATCGATCTCGAAAAAGTCGTCGCTCGGAAACTCCGGTTGGCCGTAGGCCGCGAGGCCCATCACCTTTCCCGCTTCACTCGCCTCGCCGAATATCTGTTGCGCGGCAGCGGAAAACATGCCGCCCAAACTACCGAACGACCACATCTCGGAGTCGTAGCGCACGACCCACGCGCCGCGATCGACCACGTGCTTCTCGAGCGGAATGACCTCAACGCCGGTGCCGTAGTAGAGCGAGATCGTTTCCCACGCGTCGTTCTGTTCGCCGTTGAAAATCTTCTTTTCTTCCGGCGTGAAGTCCGAAACCGGTGAGCCCGCGCCGTCGACCACGAGAATCGCCGATTCCGCAAAACCGGAAGTCGCAAAAACACTGACGGCGTGCCCGTAGTGATGAGGAATCGTCAATACACGGGTGTCGTGCGCTTTAATCTTGAGAAACGGATCGAGACCGATGTCGTGAACTTCATCCGCCAACCGCCCCTGCACGCAGAGGACCACGAGGTCCAACTCCGCCGGATCGATACCGGCGTAATCAAGACAGTAGGCGATCGATAACGATGGTCCTCTGCCGTAGGTGCGGTGACGCTTGATCCGCGAGAGGCGTTCTTCCTGGATGGCGACGACAATTTCATCGCCGCGCAACAAGCAGGCTGAGCCGTTATGTGACGCGCTGATTCCGAGAATCCACGGTTGTCGATCCGCAGAGGACACGGATTGTTTATGTATCAGGCTGAGGCGACTTCGCTCAGAACAGTGTTGTCCGGCTGCGGAATGAGCGCAGCGATCTCTTCGACAATGTATTGGGTTGAGTTTGGCAGCGCCAGACCGGCAGTGGCCGCGCGCATACGCGAATAGTGAACCTCGTCTTCCATCATGCGGCGCACGACGTTCA
>DASUOZ010000172.1:0-5464 GCA_036276375.1 Pyrinomonadaceae bacterium
AATCTTCTCTACGGACGCTCGCGCGACGGCACTCCGTATTTAAGCCCGGAACGCGTGCAGTTGATGATCTTCACCGTTTGGGTTGGCCTGTTCTATTTACTCGACACCTTCGAGACTCGCTTCCTCAACCCAACTCCCGAAACTGCCCATACGCTGCCCGAAGTCAACACGCAAACACTGGCTCTTCTCGGAGGCAGCCAGACTGTTTATCTGCTGGGAAAAGCCTATTCCATGCTCGTTGCCGGACGTAAGAAAGGAACTTAAACATGATTCAAGTACCAAACCCGGTTGTCTCGCCAAGCCCTGCTGAGCTGCAAACTTCTCTCACCGTTGCCGCAGGTTGGATCGCACTCGGATTCCTCGCGGCTCTCGGAGTGGCGATCCTGTATCTGGTCTTCACCGGAAAGATCGATTTGAGTCGATTGATCAGTGAGCCTAACGGCGATGCCAGTATGTCGCGGTTTCAGCTCCTGGTTTTTACGTTCGTCATTGCGGCGAGTCTATTCCTCATCATCGCCGCTCCCTGGCCGCCTGCGTTTCCGGAACAGGTACCGAACGGGATTCTGATCCTGCTGGGAATCAGTGCGAGCTCGTATCTCGTCAGCAAGGGAATTCAATTCAGTACGCCGGACGGTGCGGTTGCTCGTGGACCGGAAGTCAAGATCGTCAGCCCGACCACCACGTCCGCAGCCGACCAGCCGGCAATTCCATTGCGCGTGGAAGGGATGGGTCTCACAGATACGAGAGTGTCGTGGGCAATCGACTCGGGCCCGGGCACCATCGATCAAAGCGGCAATTACACGCCGCCCGCAACACCGGCAGGAGGAGTGAAACCGACCGGGCCGGTGGTGATCAAAGCCACGAGCAAAGAAGACCCAACCATCACCGATACAGAAGTGATTACTCTCGTATGACGTGAGGTGAAAAATGCGAAAAGCTAGAGGTACTCCGCCCCCTCAACCTCCACGCACTACGCGGAAGACAGCCAGAGTCGGCGCGCTGGTCAGCATGCTGCCGCTGGCCGTCTCGATGCTTCCCGCTGCCGGGTCTGCGATCAGGACCGCGAGACAACCGCCGCCAACGCAACCAGTTGCAGTAGCGCGACCACGAACCGCCGCACCAAAGGAATTCAGTATTCCGATAAGCAACTTGCGCCAGTGGGCCTCGACCGTCGTCGTGAGAATGCCCGAAGTCAAAATCGAGGGACATTCCAAGGTCCATCGGCAGGAAGCCGACTGCGAACTACATTTTGGAGCGCACTCGAACGCGTACAAAGGCATACCTCCCGGGTTGGTGCTCGAACCGATGAACGTCTGCAGGGCGCCGTTTCAAGGTGAGGAAGAGCAGAGAGATGCTGACTGGATCAATTTTGCGAAACGAATCAACAACACTGTCGTGACGGTAACGGGCGTGCCGCGTATTTGGCCCGAACACCTGACCGGAGGTAACGAGCCTTCGAATCCGAACCACGCGATCGAAGTCCATCCGCTGATGACGGTTGAAACGAATGGCGAGAACTTCGATTTCTCCGCAAACGTCTCCGCCGGCGAGTATCGCGGCGGCGTAGGTGAGCCAACGGCTGAATCCATAGTCAAACAAACAGCAGTCACAGTCGCCACCAACGGCGAACTCGCGGACATAGCTTTTTTCAGCGGGCGAATTGGTAACTTCACGACGCTCGAATTGAACGTCGAAAAAGCCACGATCGCTTCAGACGGTGCGGGGAGCTTTCGGATGAACGGTCAAGTGGTGCTTAGCGATGGCACAACTGTGCCGGTGCGCATGGTTACGGCTAAAGGAAGTCCGATCAACGATCAAATGGAAGATCTCAAGCGACGGCGCTCGGCGATGGTGGGTCTGGGCGAGGTGTTGGTGCTGTTTAGTCTCAGTCCGCAGGCGCTGTTGGATGCCGTCAGTCAAAGCAACGGCACAATGGTGGAAGTGGTGATGCCATTACAACTGATCCTTTTTGGAGCGCCCGAGCCCGACGCGTAACGCGCGTTTCAGTTTTTCTCGATAACCAGGTTTATGAAGCTTTGCCGGAATCCTTCGTGTAAGCCAGGCGCTATTCTGCCGAGTAGCGAAATATAGCGACACTCGTCAGACAGTCTCCACTTGAGCGGTGCTAACAGTCCCGTCTTCCGATTGGTTAAATTGAGGCTGCTTTTGATGTTCAGCTCGTTTAGGGGCTTCATCGCGAGCTCGAACTCATGAAAGCTTACGCCGCGTCCTCGTCTGAGGAAATCAAGCTTCGCTTCGTCAGTGTATTCGCGATACAGCTCACGATAGTTCTGCCTTGTACTAAAGCGGGAGTAGGCAAAGGCGAGTTCGTCCGGCAGCCACATGTGGAAGGGCAACAGCGAGGTATGCGCGTCGTAATACCAGAGCCGGTTCGGCGTATCGATGATGCACCACAAGCCGCCCGTCGTAAGCATCTGCCAGGTTGATCTCATGGCTGATAGTCTTTCGTCCGTGGTCATGTGCTCGAGTGCGGCGTAGAAGATGACGTAGTCGAATTGTCGATCGGCGAAGAGTTGATGAACTTCGGTTGCGTTTGCGTGAGCGAAGTTTACGTCCAGGCCGTAAGCGCTGCATCGCTCGTGCGCGACTATCAGTGAGCTTGCATCCACATCGACGGCGATGACGATCGCGCCCTGTTCCGCAAGGGCTACTGTCGAACACCCGGTTCCGCATCCGATTTCCAAAACCGACGCGTTGCGCAACGGTCTGACTGCATCGAGCCACGGCACGATCACTCTTCGATCGGCTTCTAATCTGCGAAACAGATGATTTTGTAGATCGTTCCGGCCCCAGTCAGTCGAAAGGTATTCTTCGGGGAACCGACTGAAGTAGTTTTGGCGGAGTGACGATTCAATTTGAACAAGTTTCGCTTTGTCGAGGGTGCGGAAGTTTCGCGAGAGATGAGGAGGCGTTTTCTTCACGTGAGCGCATCAGAAGCGACTTGTGGCCGACACAACCCTCAGCTCTCCGCCGACCTCGGCAACTTGCAGACGAAACACAGGCACGTCCACGTCGAATATTTTTGTGCCGGCGGGTAAACCTAAGCAGTTATGGCCACAGACTGCGACCTTTGGTTGATAAAGCTGCCACGCTTTCTGCATCGCGATCCATTTTTCACTCTCTGCGGCTTTGGCTTTTTCTACGTGCTGCCGCAGCAGTGCGCTGATACTCTCGAGTAGATCGGTATAGCTTTGCAAACGCTGAGCGCTGTCGATGTTGTCTGCCAGGAAATTGAAGTCGCTATCGCTGACTTTGTATTGAGTTGTGTAGGGATGGTTTTTCACCGTCTCCAGGACGTCCGGCGGGAGTAGTTTTTCTACGGAAGTTGCTGCGTCCGGATCGGAAGGCAGTTGACTGATGACGTAAAGCGAGCTGAGGTAACCCGTGTTCATCAGCGAAACGTAGAAGCGCTGAAGTTCTGGGTGACTTAATTTCGCGGCAGTGTCGCGGGAGAGATTTGCGAAGCGATTAGTTTGCTGATCGAGAAGATAGCCGTTGAGATAGTTAACGATGAAGAAGCGATCGATCAGGGGGTTGAAATCTTTCGTCTTTTCCAACTCGCCCGCGAAGTCGTGGGCGAATAGCGCCACCTTTTCCAGTTGCTCTTTGTCGTCGGCGTTCGGCTTGCGAGTTCTTCCTTTTATAAGGTCACAGCCGGGCACAAACAGCTTCTCGACCATGCCGCCGCGCCTTACGTCGCGCCACTCAAGGGGCGTATCGTGAATGCCGGCAATGTTTCCTGCCGCATCGAAAAACGTGAGGTGATACTGCCGGTACTGTTTCAGTGAGCAATTCAACTCGATGACTTCGAGCCGGCTTTGATACTTAACTTCCGGAGCTCTACCCAGCGATTGTGGCTCATCAAAGGTCCAGCGGAACCGCACACGACTAACGTCCTTGCTGATCGGAGTGACCAGAGACGTGTTCATCTCGATCCAGCTCTCGTCGAACGTGTAGACGCGAGTCCACTCCGGCGGCGATTGCGCGCGCAGCGCGACCGGGCAGAAGGCAAACAGAACAAGCAGCAGCGCTATTCTCATCGTCAACGAACCTCGAGCAGGCTGATTCTAACGCCGCTCGTTCCCGCGTCCAAAGATGAAACACGCGCGGCCGCCTCGTCTAACCTTTCGATGGCGCGCCGATGTACCACACGTTATTAAATGGATCCTTCACCCACGCGTTGCGGTCGCCGTATGCCTGATCGGTAGGCGCGAGCATCGAAGTTCCGCCGGCATTCAACGCCTGTTCATACGTTGCGTCTACGTCATCAACGTAAAGATAAATGGCCGTTGGCAGCGGTTGTGTTGGATAGCGTGCTTCGCCCAGCTCGATCACTGAATCGCCGATCTGCACTTTGGCGTGCATGATCATCTCTCCTTCTGCATGTCTCATCAGTTCTTTCCCGCCGAACGCATTGGTAACGAAGTCGATGAACCGTTGCGCGCCGATGGGATGGAAGTAGACGGTGACAGTGCGAAGGTCCGCAGCGATTGTGTGTAATGGTACGAACGGAGTCGCGATGTACCAGCGGTTTCCCTGGGCGTCTTCAACTCCGCCGGAACGTTCGCCATACGGCTGATCGGCGACCGGCATTAACGATGTGCCGCCGGCCTTGAGCGCTCGTTCGTAAGCCTCGTCGACATCAGGCACGTAGAGATGAATCGCTGTCGGCATCGGGTCGATGTGTTCGGCGCCGCCGATCATTACCACTGAATCACCGATCGAGACTTCGGCGTGCATTCCGCCTGCCGAACCGGTCGCGCGGAAATGCTCGATTCCGCCAAATGCTTCGGTGACGAAATCGATGAGTTCGGCTGGACGATGAACGGTAAGGTACGGAGTGACAGCGTGGCGATTGTCACGGCGCATCTGTGGTTCTCTGATGTAGCCGGCTTCATCTGACTTCTTGGCCGCTCGTTCGCGCGCAAACTTTTCCACCTCTTTCTGCATTTCATCGACAGGCACGTCCTTCTGATGGGTTGCGACGATCCACGTGTAACCGAACGGATCCTGGATTTGTCCGGAGCGATCGCCATAGAACTGATCCTCAATGGGACGAACCAGGGTGGCGCCCGCTTTGATGGCGCGCTCGGCAAACGAGTCGACGTCGGTAACGTCGAGATGGATTTTGACTGACGAACCGCCGATCGTTTTGGGACTCAACACGCCGTAGTCGGGATACTCATCCGAGATCGCGATAACTGCGTTACCGATCTGGATTTCGGCATGGCCAATCGTTCCATCTGGTTCGCTGAGGCGCATCAGTTCTTTGGCCCCGAATGCCTCGCGATAAAAGTCGAGCGCGGCGCTTGCACCAGCTATGCAGATATAAAGACTCACTGACCGCACGGTATTGGTTTCGAGCTGTTGTGCCGGACTACTCATTTCATCACTCCTTATCAATTGCCGCTTAAGTTCGGTCTTGAACGCGTCGCCAGGTAGA
>DASUOZ010000173.1:0-5200 GCA_036276375.1 Pyrinomonadaceae bacterium
TCCCGCCGGCAAGACGACGGGCTTCACCTACGATGCGCGAAACAACAAGCTCAGTGAGACCGATGCGCTCGGCAATATCACGCGCTACACCTATAACGCGCGCGATCAGGTGCTCACAGTCACTGACGCCTTAGGACGCGTTACCACCAATGAATACGACGGAAGTGGAAACCTGCTTTCCGTCAAGGATCCGCTCAACCAGATCACCACCTACACGTACACGGCAAAAGGACAGGTCCTGACCAGGACCGATCCACTCGGCAACGTTACGCGCTTTGAATACGACGCCAGCGGGAATATCACCAGGGAAACCGATGCGCTCGGCAATGCCACGATCAGCACGTACGACGCTAACAACAACAAACTGACGGATTCGGTTAACCGCACCAACGTCGCGGGTGTCGTCGAAACACTTGTCACCACCTATCAGTACGACAAGCTGGGCCGGCTGGTGAAGACCACCACACCCGATGGCGCGTTCACCGAGAACGTTTACGACAGTGTCGGCAAGCAGATCGCGACCCGCGATCAGCTCGGGCGCCAAACGAGTTACGAGTTTGACGATCTCGGCCAGCCCATCCGCATCACCCTCCCGGATGGTACACATCAGGAATCAACCTTCGATGCAGAAGGACGCTTGCTGACCTTGAAAGATCGCGGCGGCCGCATAACGACGAACACTTACGACGATCTCGGCCGTCTCACCAAGACCACTCATCCGGATGGCACGTTCACTTCGAAGACGTACGACTCGCTCGGGCGTGTCACGTCAGAAAAGGATGAGAAGGGCAACACCACGACGTTCGAATACGACCCGAATTGCGGTTGCGCCAACCGTCGCACGAAAGTCATCGACGCGCTTGGAAACAGCACCGTCTACACGTTCGACGGCGTCGGCAATAAGTTGACGATGACGGACGCGAAAGGAAACATCACGCGCTACGAATACGACGGAAATAATCGTCGTACACGCGTCATTCATCCTGACACGACGGTGGAGATAACCACCTACGACGGTGCGGGTCGAGTTGCGACAAAGACCGATCAGGCAGGACGCGTCACTCGCTTCGAGTACGACAAGGTTGGGCGCTTCCTCAAGGTGATCGATGCGCTCCAGCAGAACACGACCTACACCTATGACGAAGTGGGTAACCTCCTGACGCAGGTCGATGCCAACAATCGCACTACGCGCTTTGAGTACGACCGGGTTGGGCGGCGCGTCAAACGCACGTTGCCGTTGGGGATGTTCGAAACGTTTGTTTACGACGCGGCGGGCAACATCACCAGCCGCACCAACTTCAAGGGCGAAACCACTACCTACGCTTACGATCCGATGAACAAGCTGCTCCGGAAAACTCCGGCTGCGGCACTGAACCAGGCGCCGGTTGTGTTCACTTACGGAGCCAGCGGTCAGCGCGCTTCGATGACGGATGCGAGCGGCACGACCACGTACACGTACGACTTGCGCGACCGGCTGATTACGAGGGCGACGCCGTTAGGCACGTTGACCTACACGTACGATGCAGCCGGCAATCTGGCGAGCATGACGTCGTCGAATTCGGGCGGCGTGTCTGTCACGTACGAAGCCGATGTGCTCAACCGGTTGTCGACCGTGACCGACAATCATCAGACGGCGACGACAACCTACACTTACGACGCGAACGGTAACCTGACTGGTTACAGCTATCCGAACGGAGTGCAGGGCACGTTCACTTACAACACGCTGAATCGTTTGACGAATCTCAGCGTCGCGAAAGACACTCCGCTCGCGGGCTATACCTATCAGTTAGCGCCGGCCGGCAATCGCTTGTCGGTCGCGGAGCTCGGCGGCCGCCAGATCACCTACAACTACGACGCCCTCTACCGGCTCACGCAGGAAGCTGTGACCGGCGACCCGAATGGCTCGAGCAACGGCGTCGTCGACTACACTTACGATCCGGTCGGAAATCGACTCACGCGTAGTTCGACTCTGCCTGCCGTTCCTTCGGCGACGTATACCTACGACGCGAACGATCGACTAAACAGCGAAACCTACGATGCCGACGGTAATCTCAAGGACTCCGCCGGTGTCACGTACAACTACGACTTCGAAGATCGCCTCTCCGAGGTTAACAGCGGTGCGGTCTCGTTCGTTTACGACGGCGATGGCAATCGCGTAGCGAAGACGATCGGCGGAGTGACGACCAGGTATCTGGTCGACGATCTGAACCCGACGGGCCACGCCCAGGTGGTCGAGGAGATCGCCGGTGGCGCAGTGCAGCGTGTCTACACGTTCGGACACGATCTGATCAGCCAGCGACAGCTCAGCGGCGGCAGTTGGACCACGAGCTTCTTTGGCTACGATGGCAACGGCAGCGTCCGGTTCCTCACCGACACGACCGGTGCGATCACTGACACTTACAATTACGACGCGTTCGGCAATCTCGTGGCTGCCACCGGCTCGACCCCAAACGAGTATCTGTTCGTTGGTGAGAAGTTTGATCCAAACATCGGCTTCTACTACCTGCGCGCTCGTTACATGAACCCCGCGTCCGGCCGCTTCATTACTCGCGACCCGCACGAGGGCGTCATCTTTGAACCGGCGACGCTGCACAAGTACCTCTACGTCGCGAACGATCCGGTGAACAAGACTGACCCGACCGGGCTGTTCTTCCAATTGGCGGTCGCGGGCGGCATGACGTTACCGGGCTACGGAGCTGATGCGGCCCAGAAGATCGCGATTGGCGCGTGGATCAGGTTCCTGCTCACGGCGATCGGCATCGGCGTCATCGCTGTCACGGCGGTGGAGATCGCGAGGCGCATCGATCGCCCGATCAGGTTGCATCACTACACTGATTGGAAGGGATTGATGTTCATCATGAAACCGCTGGGCGGCGGAATTAATAGTCCGAGTGGCAGGAATTTCTTCTCGCCGGATTTATACTTGCTCGCTGACTCCGCCGAAGACCGACTCGCGGTTTGTAAGCAGCTCGACGTACGTATCACCCTGGACGTTTACGTAACGCGAGACGGCGTGAATTGGCCGCCGACGCCGGTGGCGGGTGTGCCCTGCGGGGCGACTGCCGGTGGCAGTTGGGCCAACAGGTACGCATCCGGCAACGGAAGAGAGGTGAGTACCAGCAGCTCGGTGCCGTTCTATGGCCGCAATGCGATCGTGGTGCCGCTGTTCTAGGCGGCAGGCACTGAGTGGCTGATCAGTAATGCCGAACGGTTTTTACGGATCAAAAGAAGAGTGGGAACGAATGGTCGCGCCGCTGCGGCAACTGGACTCGGAGCTGAGTTCGTTTGCCGCGGCGCACGCGATGGAAGTCGACCACAACTACCACAACATGCCAAACCGCATGCTGAAGTGGACCAGCGGCGGGATTCAACGCGTCATTCACATCGGTCTCGAAGGGGAGAGTCAGATTCTCTTTGCGATCTCCGCGTATCAGGACGTTGGCGGCAGGCGGCGAGGCAAGCGTTGGCAGCCGCGACTCGATCTGTCTTTAGCGGAGTTCAAGAACAACCTTGAGCCGCTACTGACGGACGCGTACCAAACCTTGGCAGCCGTTACCACGGATGAGTTGGAGTATTGGACCTAAGATGAAAGCGGCAGTGATTCTTTTGCTTTTGGTAACGACGTTTTGGGCGCCGAACGGTCAGCTTAAAAGCGATCGAGAAAAGGATCAGTTGCTTGGTCCGGTGCAGACGGTCACGACTGAGATCACAGAGTTTTCGATCAACGACGGCAAGAGCGCCGAAGGACCGCGGATGCCGGTGCAGACCACGTCTTACGATGCACGCGGCAATCGTCTCAAGCGCGTTGACTTTAACCGCGACGGTTCAACGGCGCAGACGATTGTTTACACCTACGACGCGGAAGGCCGCAGCACCGGTTATGAGGACTACACACCTGGCCTCAGCGCGCCGCGCAAGCACGTCTATGTTATGGACGGAAACGGCATTCGCACTGAATACAAGATGGTCCAGCCGACCGGCTCTGCCGCCGATGAAAAGTATCTCTACAAGTACGACGACAAAGGAAACAAGATCGGCGAAGAGCTTTACCACAAGACCACGCTCGTCAGTAGAAACGAAAACGCTTACGACGAGCAGGGGAGGCTGATTTCGCGGACCATCTATAATCCGGACGGTTCTGTCGCCGCGCGGATCGCGAATTCGTTTACTCCCGACGGCAAACCCGCTGAACGAATTCGCCACGATGGCGGTCTGCTCACCTACCACGTGCGTCACACGTACGACGACAAAGGCCGGTTGACGCAACTGGAAACCATTGGTTCTTACGTCGAAATGGATTCGAGGGGGGATGGCTTCGTGACCGGCAAAGTCGTGTACGTTTACAAAGGCAAAGATCGTCTGAAAGAGACACTGACCTACAATCCTGACGGCTCGTTGCGAGAACGCCTGGTGTTTGAATACGACTCACGTGGAAACTGGACAAAGCGTACGCGCCGCGTGCCGGGCACTGCGACCAAGAAAGAAGCGCCGGCGCAGATCGAATATCGCACGATAACGTATCACTGAAGGTTGACTGGTTTTTATTCATGATCCTTCAGCGTCACGCGCAATGCGTGAGGCGTTTAGATCGGCACTCATCTTGCAACCCCTATTGTCCTCCCCCGGAAAAAATCCAAGACTTATCGGAGGAAGTGAACAATGGGTCTCTTTGACAAGATGTTCGGCAGCGGAGCGTCGAATGCTCAGCAGCAGGCAAATGCGCAGCAACAATTCGATCAGCTCAAAATGAAGTATCAATCGGTTTTGAACGAGATCGAGCGGCAGCAGGTGCAACTGCAAAACCTGCATGTTCAGGACAACAAACTCTTTATTAAGGGCATCGCGCCCTCTGACGACGCGAAGAACAGGCTGTGGGAGCAGATCAAACTCGTCGATCAAAATTGGCAGAACGATTTGACGGCGGACTTCAGCGTTGACCAGAGCCGGGCGATGGGCGCGGCTGCCGGTGGCGGACAAGGGCAGAGTGGTCAGACGTATACCGTGAAATCGGGCGACAATCTTTCGAAGATCAGTAAGCAGTTTTACGGCGACCCGAACGAATACATGCGGATCTTCTATGCGAACCGCGACAAGTTGAACGACCCGGACAAGATCCAGGTGGGTCAGCAATTGACGATTCCGCAAGGCTAGGCGCGCGTCTCGTCGCCGCCCGTCGGTGCGCGTATCAGAAACCCACCAA
>DASUOZ010000174.1:0-3546 GCA_036276375.1 Pyrinomonadaceae bacterium
CTCGCGCGGTTCTTCGCGAACGCCGGCGGGTCGAGCACGATCACGTCAAACCGTTCGCCGCGCGCATCAAATTCTCGCAGCGCGTCGAAAACGTTCGCCTCTCGGAATTCAACATTCGCCAGTTTGTTTAGCTCAGCATTCTGTCTGGCGGCGGCAATCGCTTCGGCGGAGATGTCGATTCCGATCACCGCTTCGCAAACGCTTGCGAGATGCAACGCAAACGCGCCGTTGAACGTGAAGCAATCCAGCGCGCGTTTACGATTTGTCAGTTGCGCAGCGGCGCGTGCGGCCAGACGGTTCTCACGTTGGTCCAGAAACGATCCGGTCTTCTGTCCGGCGCCGGGCGACACGACAAAGCGCAGTCCGTGTTGGAGTATCTCAAACGCGTCGGGCGCCTCGCCGTAGACTGTCGCCGCAATCAGCGGCAAACCTTCGAGCTCGCGCACGCGAGCGTCGTTGCGCTCGATCACCGCCCGCGGTCGAAACTCCTCGATCAGGATGTCCGTGAACGTCTGTTTCAGCGATTCAGTGCCCTGCGACAACGTTTGCAGCACGAGCACTTCATCGTAACGATCGACGATCAGCGACGGCAGCAGGTCGCCTTCCGAATAGATCAAACGGTAAGCGTTCGTGTCGGCGGGAATGTTTCGTCGTGAAGCGGCGTCGAGGATCCGGCGGCGCCACCAGTCGCGATCTATTTGTTCGTTTGTTTGGGTGAGAAACCGGAGCGCGATCTGCGACGCGGCGCTGTACAACGCCTGGCCGATGAAGTTGCCGCGCTCGTCTTTCACGACCACGATCGAACCGCCTTCCGCGTCGAGATCAACGAGGTCGCTGCGATAGATCCACAGATGCCCATGCCGGACGCGAGCCGCGCCGCGCTTGTTTACCTTCACTGTCTGCATCGACGCCATGTTAAACCCGCAAACGTGTTAATTGCGACCGCGAATTACGGTGTGTTAGGCTTCGCGTGTCCTCGATCGATCATGGCTACCAAGACAAAAGATGAGCGGCGCGAGCGGTTTGAAACGCCATCGGGTATCCAGCTTCCTGTTGAGTTCAACCCCGAAAACACCGGCCCGTTAGACTACGAGGCAGACCTCGCCGCGCCCGGCGAGTTTCCCTACACACGCGGCATTTACCGCAACATGTACCGCGGCCGGTTATGGACCATGCGGCAATACGCGGGTTACGCCACCGCTGAAGAATCCAACGCTCGTTACAAGTATCTACTGTCGCACGGCACCACCGGGCTCTCGGTCGCCTTTGATTTACCCACTCAAATCGGACTCGACTCTGACGATCCACTGTCGCTCGGCGAGGTCGGTAAAGTCGGCGTCGCGATCGACTCGCTCGAGGACATGGAACGCCTCTTCGCCGGCATTCCACTCGGCGAAGTCTCGACGTCGATGACCATCAACGCGACGGCAGCGATTCTCCTTTCGCTTTATCTCGCGGTCGCGCGCAAGCAGAACGTCTCGTTTGACAAGGTACGAGGCACGATCCAGAACGACATCCTCAAGGAGTACATCGCGCGCGGCACGTACATCTATCCGCCGCAGCCGTCGCTGCGTCTCGTGACGGATACGTTTGCTTACTGCGCGCGCGAAGTGCCCAACTGGAACACGATCTCGATCAGTGGTTATCACATTCGCGAAGCGGGTTCGACCGCAGTGCAGGAAGTTGCTTTCACGCTCGCTGACGGAATCACGTACGTTGAAGCAGCGCTCGCCGCAGGTCTGGCGGTTGACGAATTTGCGCCGCGTATCTCGTTCTTCTTCAACGCGCACAACAATCTGCTCGAAGAGATCGCGAAATTCCGCGCGGCGCGCCGGCTGTGGGCGCGCATCATGCGCGAACGTTTCAACGCTCGCGATCCGCGTTCGCTCATGCTTCGTTTCCACACGCAAACGGCCGGCTCTTCGTTGACGGCACAACAACCGGACGTGAACGTGGTGCGCACGACGATTCAAGCGCTGGCCGCGGTGTTGGGCGGAACACAGTCGTTGCACACAAACTCGATGGACGAAGCACTCGCGTTGCCGACTGAAGCGGCAGCGCGCATTGCGTTGCGCACACAGCAGGTGATTGCCTACGAATCGGGCGTTGCCGACACGGCCGATCCGTTGGCCGGTTCCTACGCGATTGAAGAGTTAACCGATCAGGTTGAAGCGCGGGCGCGCGAGTATCTCGAGAAGATCGAGGCGCTCGGGGGTATGTTGCGCGCCATCGAGACTGGTTACGTGCAACGCGAGATTCAGGAGTCGGCTTATCGATACCAGCGCGCGATCGAGTCGCGGGAAGAGATTGTCGTCGGCATGAATCGTTTCCAAATCGAAGCTGAGCAGCAGGTCGCGTTGTTGAAGATCGACGAACAGATCGAACGCGCGCAGGTCGAACGTGTGCGGGCGTTGCGTGCCCGTCGCGATACACAGGCTACGGACTCGGCGCTCAGCAAACTCGAAGACGCCGCAAAGACCACAGAAAACCTGTTACCGAGAATACTCGAATGCGTTGAGTCGTATGCAACGATTGGCGAGATCAGCAATCGTTTGCGACGCGTCTGGGGCGAGTACCGCGAAACGTCAACCATCTAATGAACCGCAGAAATTTCGTCAAAATCGTAAGCGTCAGCGCCCTCGCCACGGGCTGCGGCGGCTTCTCCGCGTTCGCCCGCAAACCGGCGCCACAGTTTTCCATCACGATGGACGACTTCTTCTGGCAGGACTCGTTGAAGCTGACCTCCGCCGAGCGCAACCAGGCGATTCTGGAAACACTCCGCAAGCACTCGATCAAAGCCGCCCTGTTTGTGATTGGCCGCAACGTCGAGCAGGACGAAGGTAAACGGTTCCTTTCCGCTTGGGGCCGTGGCGGTCACATGATCGCCAATCACACCTACTTGCATCGCAATCTCAACGCGCCAGACGTCGATGTTAAGGCGTACCAGGACGACATCCTGCGCGCCGAAGCGTTGCTGAAAGACTTTCCGCGGTACACCAGGTACCTCCGCTTCCCGATGCTGAAGGAAGGCGACACGCTTGCGAAGCGCGACGCGATGCGCGCGTTTCTCGCGGAGCACGGCTACCGCAACGGCCACGTCACGATCGACGATTCTGACTGGTATATCGATCAGCGATTGACCGCGAAGTTGCAGGAAAACCCTGCGGCAGACGTTAAGGGGTATCGTGATTACTATCTCGAGCACCTCTGGGCCCGAGCGCTCTATTACAACAAGCTCGCGCAGACGGTAGTCGGTTACCAGGTGAAGCACACTTTGCTGGTGCACTTCAATCTGCTCAACGCGTTGTTTCTCGACGATGTGATCGCGATGTTTAAGTCGAAAGGCTGGCAGCCTATCGACGCGGAGGAAGCATTCACCGATCCGGTTTTCGCATCTAAGCCAAACGTCATCCCCGCCGGCGAGGGTCTCATCTGGTCGCTCGCAAAAGAGAAGGGAGCGATCGCGAAATCGTTGCGCTACCCGGCTGAGGACAGCAAATACGAAGCCTCGCGAATGAAGAAGCTCGGACTATGAAAACAAAACTC
>DASUOZ010000175.1:0-4666 GCA_036276375.1 Pyrinomonadaceae bacterium
GTTTTGGAGTGCAGTTTGTCGACTTGAACGAAGAACAGACGGAGAATTTGCTGCGTCTGCTGGCGATCGCACGCGAAGGGGGGCCGGAAGCGGCCGCGATCACCGCGGACTTGGTTGAAGATTAAGCCCAGGGAAAGCCTCACCTCGCACGAACAATTAATGGCAATTCAAGGTACTTTGAAAACTATGAGCTTGACTGACCTGCTGCAATTCTTAGCAGCGGGAAGAAAGTCAGGCACGTTGAAGTTTGACTGCGGCAAGATCACCAAGCAGGTCTATTTCAAAAACGGGCTGATCGTCGGTTCCAAGTCAAACGACCCGCGAGAATACCTGGGCCAGGTGCTGCTCCACTACGGCAAGGTCGACGAGACCCAACTGAAAGCCGCGCGCGAGGTGCAGCGAACGTCGGGCGCCAAACTCGGCGAAGTGCTGGTGCAACAGGGCTTCCTAACCGAAAACGACGTACTCGCCATTCTCAAGACGCGCACGCTCGACGCAATCTACGACCTGTTCATGTGGGAAGAAGGCGACTTCGAGTTTTACGACGAAGAGCCACCGCCTGAAGATCTTTTGCTGGACGGAGTGGAGCCGACGAACGTGATCATGGAAGGCATCTATCGCATCGACGAGCTCGCGCGTTATCGCACCCTCGTGCCTTCGGACCGGACCATTCTCGAACTCAACGCCGGCTGGACCTCGTCGTTGAAGCAGCTCGGCAAGGAGTTTCACCAGGCGCTGTTTTTTGTCGAGAAACGCATGTCGGTGGCGGAGATCTGTTATCACACGCACGCTTCGGCGTTTCACGTTTACGGCCAGCTTTATACGTTGATTAGCGAAGGCGTTGCGCGGGTTGCGGGCGAGAAACCGGAAGAGTCGCCGCGGCCGATTGAAATTGAGGATCTGCCCGAAAGCGTGACTGAGATGGTCTGGGCCGCGGAACGCAAACTCGAGACCGATCCCGACGCTGCATTGCAAATCGTTCAGACGGCGTTACAGCAGGAACCACACAATCCTGAAGCGCAGGCGCTGCTGCCGGCAGCCGAAGAAAAGTACGTCAAACACGTCTACGAGACCACTGGTCTAACGCCGCGTTCGGTGCCGCAGTTGCGAATCTCACCGGCCGAGATGACGGATCTGCACATCGATCCGCAGGAAGGTTTTGTGCTCTCGCGCATCAATGGAGCGTGGGACATCCAGTCGATACTTTCAATCTGTCCCTTTCGCGAGGCTGATTGCCTGCGCATGATCAAGACGTTGCGGGAGCGCGGCGTGATCGGGTTTTAGTAACAGAGTCTCTGTGTAATCCGTGGCCCTGAGAGCGAAGAACCGGCGCGCCACCGGATGCGCCAGATTACGCCAGCGCGATAAAGCACGCTCACTCACGATTTCGAATCCTGCCAGGTTGAACGTCTTGCGCCAGCCGTGTTCGAGTTGAAAAGTGCATGGACCAGTGCGTCCACGCCACTGGCGATCGTGAGTCCAACAAACGAGCCGGTCCCACCACAGGGCCGGCATGTCTTCATAGATGATCGCGAGCCCGCCTTCCCGCAAGACTCTGCTGACTTCGTTCAATACCAGCCGCGCGTCGTCGGCGTGATGCAGCACGTAACAGAGCAACACCGCGTCGAAGCTCTGGTCCCGCACGGGAAAGTGACGGCCGTCGTAAGGCAGATACTTGATACGCGCGGCGGTGCTGTCGCCGACGTCGAGCCCGACTACTGGTTTTCCGAGTAAGCCGCTGAGATGGTGCGCGATGAATCCGTTACCGCAACCGACGTCGAGCACGTCCGCATGTGGCGGCAATACGCGTGCGATTTCGAGCGCCATATCGTATGCGCGACCGACTTTTCGTCGCCGTCGCATGCGCCTGAAGCGGCGTTTGATAGTTGTGAGTAGAGTCGTCACTACTCGGCGCTTTTGCAACGACAGTGCCTCGCCATTCTCGCCGAAAACCTCAACAAAAGATCGCGCCGCATGCAAAAAAGCGCCGACACATGGCAGAATGCAACCATGACTAAACTCGCCGCAGGCTTAATTATGTCGCTGCTTATAGCTAACGGTTACTGGCCGCTCGAAAAGAGCCAACCTATCGTCGAGAAGACGCAAACGATCCGGCTGGCGCCGGACATGTCGCAGCTCTCCGAAAGTGAGCGCAAGGCGGTCGCCAAATTGATCGAGGTGGGCCAGATCTTTCAAAAGCTCTACGAACTACAGCGTCATCCGGAAGCGCTCTCCTCGTACCGCGCGCTCGAACAGTTGAGCAAACGCGAGCGCACGCCGGCAACAGAAAACCTGTTGACGTTATACCGTCTGTTTCAAGGTCCAATCGCGACCACGCTCGACAACAAACGAGAACCGTTTCTGCCGGTTGAGCCGCTGAAGCCCGGCAAGAACATGTATCCGTGGGGCATCACGAAAGAACAAATCGAGGCGTACATCAAGATTTCCGGCAACCCCGAGGAAACGCGTAAAAAGCTACTCGATCTGCGTACCGTCGTGCGGCTAAGGAACGCTAATAATGCTCGCGACGACATCGCGAAACTCACGAGGTATCCGGTGCTCCAGACGCTGCACCCAAAACTGATGGCCGAGTTGCAAGAGGCCGCGAAGGGTCTGCGTGATCGCGAAGGTAAACCGTATTTCTACGCGATTCCATACTCGTTGGCGTATGCCGACGAACTGGTCAAGAGTTACGGCCTGCTCAACGAAGCAGCCGATCTGGTTGAGAACGACGACGAGGAATTTGCGCGGTTCCTGCGCAACCGTGCGCGCGACCTGCTCTCGAACGATTACGAATCCGGCGATGCGAGTTGGGTGACGGGCAGATTTAAAAATCTAAATGCACAGATCGGATCCTACGAAACCTACGACGACGAACTGTACGGCGTGAAGACTTTCTTCTCGTTCTGTATTCTTCAGAGCCGCCAGCAGGAAACCGCCGCGTTGCGGCAGGCGATGAAGGGCTTGCAGGCGCTCGAAGACTCGCTGCCGTATCAGAGTCACAAAAAAGTGCGCGAAGACATTCCGGTCGGCGTTTACGACGTCGTCGCGGACTTCGGCCAGTCGCGCGGCGGCAACACGGCGACGATCCTGCCGAATGAGAGCTATCTCGCGCGCCGTTACGGCCGCACGATTCTCCTGCGCACAAACATCATGCGCGATCCCAACATCTTCGAAGGCACTTCGGCCACGCTCTCCGCGGCGGTCGGCGAAGCGCAGGCAAAGGAGTTGACGCCGGAGGGCAACTTCTATCGCACGCTCTGGCACGAGGTGGGCCACTACCTCGGCGTCGATCGGACGAAGGATGGACGCGATCTCGACGAAGCGTTGCAGGACAACGCAAACACGCTCGAAGAGATGAAGGCGGATCTGGTTTCGCTGTTTGTCGCCGAGGCGCTGCACAAACAGGGCTACTACACGGATGCGCAGCTAAGAAGCGTCTACGCCGGCGGCATTCTGCGCGTTTTGCAGAACAACAAGCCGCGTCGCGATCAACCCTACAACACGATGCAGTTGATGCAGTGGAACTTCTACCTTCAAAACGGGCTGTTGAGTTTCGATCAGGCCACGAAAACGCTGCGCATCAACTACGACAAGTATCACGAGGTGATTGGGAAGATGCTGGAGCGTACGCTGGCGGTCCAATTCGCGGGCGACAAAGCGGCGGCTGATAAATTCATCGACGAATACGTGCAGTGGGACGAGAACCTGCACGGCGTAGTGGCCGCAAACATCCGCGCACAGCAGCGCTATCGTTTTCGTTTATTCAAGTACGCCGCGCTGGGCGAATAGGCCTTACCACGGCGCGCTCGTGAGTAATCAATGTTTACGCGGCGCTCGGGTGAATCAATCTTTAGGCGGCAGAGCCGTACCGGAACAGGTACTTTGGGCGCGCCGTACTCGGACACTTACTTCGGCTGGATCGTGTGTTGCGCGATGTCCAGATACGCGCGCAAGCGTACCTCGGGCAGACGCAGCCTGTCCGCGCTTGATTTCGCCCGTTCGAAATTCGTCAGCGCCAGGGCGCCGAGCGCGCCGGTCATCTGCGTCGCCAGGTTGCCAATGCTGTTCCCATTGAGCATATCCAACTCGTCGTCCTGGTAATTTTCCTGACCAAATCCTTCGAGCGTGCGCGCCGCGGTGCAGATGTCGTTCAACTGATCCACGAGCGGTTCAACGATCTCAAAAGCGCGTTTCGAATCATAACGCGAAAACGCGCGTGCGATTTCGAGCAGCCCATTCATCTGCTGCTGATCCTGTGCGTGAACTCCCGGAGCTAACATCGCCCGTGCCTGCTCCAGCAGATTCAACGCGGCGGCCCGTTTGTATCCCAGTCCAATCTGCCGTGCGATTTGCGACAGCAAGTGGCCGCGTTCACTCGGCGTTCGCAACGCGGCGATCGCGCGCAGCGCATCCTCGACCTTGCCGCGATTTATAAACTGATACATCTCCTGCAAGTCCACATTGAACATGGCCTGACGCAGTTGGAAAGGATTCGAGATGTGCTCGCTGAGGATCTGTCTGGCGCGTGCGCCTTCACCTCTCGACGCCGCATTGTTCGCGAGCTGCGTATACAGCGACTCTCTCATCTCCTCGGGCACTTTTTCGATCAACTGGAGCGCGCCATCCAAAGGCTCATTTTCATTGATTTTCGTCTGCGCCTGTT
>DASUOZ010000176.1:0-4810 GCA_036276375.1 Pyrinomonadaceae bacterium
GTCGAGCCGAAGCCGATCGTGATCGTCGAGGGCATTTTGATCTACGCCGATCCGCGTCTGCTGGAACAGATGGATATCAAGGTGTTTGTCGACACGCCCGACGATATTCGTTTCATTCGCCGTTTGCGGCGTGACCTCGCCGAACGCGGGCGCACCGTCGAATCCGTTATCGAACAATACATCGCGACGGTGCGGCCGATGCATATGCAGTTTGTCGAACCGTCGAAACGTCATGCTGACGTAATCATTCCTGAAGGTGGCCATAACCTGGTGAGCATTGATTTGCTGAGCGGAAAAATTCGCGAGAGGCTGGCCAGCGCTTTATCTTCTGTTGGAGGTCAACTTTGAGCGAAGACTTACAGCCGCTGATTGAGGCGGCGAAAGAGGCGCGCGGGCATTCCGTCGCGCCGTTTTCGAATTTCCATGTCGGCGCCGCCGTCAAGACCGCGAGTGGAAAAGTTTATACCGGCTGCAATGTGGAGAGTGCGAGTTATGGTTTGACGGTTTGCGCCGAGCGCGTCGCGATCTGGAAGGCGTTGTCGGAAGGCGAGCGACAGTTTACGGAGCTCGCGGTCGTGGCCGACACGGAAACGCTGACGCCGCCGTGTGGGACCTGCCGGCAGATCATTTGGGAGTTTGCGCGTGGCGCGACGATTGTGTTTGCGAACCTCGCGGGGAAGAGCGAAGTTTTTGACATTGCCGATTTGCTGCCGCGCGCGTTTGATGCACGGTTTCTCAAGGGAAAGAAAACCACGGATTAGTTCATCTATGCCGAAACGCCTGTTAGTTGTCGCGACGTTAATAGCCATGATTGCCAACCCACTTTCAGACGTCGACGCGCAAGGTCGGCGGCAGCGCGCTGTTGATCTGCTCGTCCTCGGCGGCACGATCGTTACGATGGACCAGACGCGCCGGATCATCGATGACGGTGGCATTGCCGTGTCTGACGGGCGCATCGTCGCGATTGGGCCACGCGCTGAAATCGAGCGCGCTTACAACTCACGACAGCGCGTGAGTGCGGTTGGGAAAGTGCTCACGCCGGGTTTGATCAATGGGCACACGCACATTCCGATGGTGCTGTTTCGCGGGCTGGCGGATGACATGGATTTGCAGGATTGGTTGACGAAGTACATCTTTCCCGCTGAAGCGAAAAACGTTACCGAGGAGTTTGTGCGTGTGGGCGCGCGGCTCGGTCTCGCCGAGATGATCCGTGGTGGTACGACGACCTACTGCGACATGTACTACTTCGAAGACGCGATCGCCGACGAGACTGCCAAGGCAGGCGTTCGTGCCATCCTCGGTGAAACCGTGATCGATTTTCCGGTCGCCGACAACAAGACGAACGCCGAAGCGATGGCTTACGTGGAGCGTTTTGTAGCGCGTTGGAAAGGCCACGACCTGATTGTCGCCGCGATTGCGCCGCACGCTCCGTACACTGTTTCGGAAGAACATCTGAAGGCGGTGCGCGCGTTCTCGGATCGCACGGGAGCACCGATCGTTACGCATATTGCGGAAACGAAGCGTGAAGTCGACGATCTGGTGAAGGCGAAAGGCGCGAGTCCGGTTGCCTATCTCGATCGCATTGGGTTTCTGAACGATCGCGTGATTGCGGCACACATGGTGTGGCCGCAGGACGGAGACACCGCGATTTTGGCGCGTCGTGGTGTTGGCGTGGTGCACAATCCGCAGTCGAACATGAAACTCGCTGCGGGGGTGGCGCCGGTGCCGCGCATGTTGAGCGACGGTGTGTTGCTGGGGTTGGGAACTGACGGAGCGGCGTCAAACAACGACCTCAACATGTGGGAAGAGATGGACACGGTTGCCAAGCTGCACAAAGTTTTCAGTGGCGATCCGAAAGTGATCTCGGCGCAGCAGGCGTTCGAGTTCGCGACGATTCGCGGGGCGCAGGCGCTGCATCTGGAAAAAGAGATTGGGTCGCTCGAGGTAGGAAAGCGTGCGGATTTCCTGATCATCAACCGCGACACGCTCAATCAGATACCCGCGTATAACATCTACTCCGATCTCGTCTACGCCACGAAGGCCGCGGATGTCGAAACCGTAATCATCAACGGCCGTCTCGTGATGCGCGATCGCCGCCTCCTGACGCTCAACGAGGCCGCCGTCAAGAACGACGCCCGCGCGTTCAGGGAAAGGATCATCAAAAGCGTCAGCAGTTCGGGCTCGCAGTGACGACAACCACGTGGTGGGTAGAGTCAGGCCCAGGCTGCGCAGTTTGGGTGCGCCAATCGCCACGAGTAGCGCCGGTATCGTCTCGCGCTTATTCTGCAGAAGCCGGGATTTAGTATGTCAGACTTGGGTGGCGGAACCGCACTGACGAATTATGAGTATGAGAACGTTCTCATCACCTTCGTTTCCTTCTACCGGCTAACTGTTAACCCCAAGGAATTACAACAGCCGGAAAACATCGGTATAGACTTCGATGCCGCAGCCACACTTGAGCCGGCAAAGGACTTAACTGCGACTAAAGATGATTTCGCAAACAGCGACGGAATAGCGACAGAGGTTGTTACAGTCAGGTGGACAGGCAGAAAATGCGAAGTTCTGGAGTATTAGTCGCGACAGCGGTACGCATACCTTCTCGGTTAGTTTTGCTGCCCTCCCGGAAGGGATACCCAGGAACTTTCGGCGCATCGATTTCGAGGATCTTGAGCGACTGAGCTATCCGTTACCCTAGGATCTCGCAGTCCCGACCGCACGCGCCGAATCGCCCTCTTGCCTCATTTGCCCTATCCGGCCATAATAGGCTCGGCAAAATGATAAAAATTGTAGGCGAGCGTTAAGCTCGCTTTTGTGTTTCCCAGGAGTCGACAATTTGAGTTCTTTCTACAGTTACCGCCCCTACATCCATGGAAGCCTCCCGACAATTCTCCTCCTGATCGCATCCGTCTCGGCGGTGGGGCAGTCGACTGGCTCACCCGAAGAGGCCACCAATTCCGTTTTCAGCCGTATCGAACGTGCCCGTGCACTCGCAGCGGTTCACCAGTTACAAGCCGCCGCGACCGAACTGGAGAACGTGCGCGCGTCGGCCAGAGACGTGGCGCTACGGAATGGCGCGACCCTGATGTTGCTCGGGATCTATCTGGAAGACGGTAATTACGGACGCGCTCAATCGTTACTCGAAGAAACGTTTCAAACGCGCGCCGCCCAGAAAGACGAATCACTCCGCACCTACTTTGCCGCCGCCGGCCAAACCGTAAACGGCATCCGAACGCATCTCGCTCGTTATCGCAGTTTCGGCCTCAACCCGAGCGACACCAACCTTCCCGCTGAGGCAAACACAGATCTGGAACGCGTGCGCGGTCTGCTGGAGCGAGTCATCGGCCAGGCCAACGAGATTTCCAGGGAACCGGGACGCACTTACGAATCACTCGCCCTGCTCGAAGATCTGCTCAGCCTGCGAACGTCGCTGGCTCGCAACGACGAGGATCGCGCTAAATGGCAGACCGAGTTTTTGCTGGCGCGCGAGAAGATGGCGTCTTCGCAGATTCAGGTCGCTTCACTCGGACGCTCGTCGGCGCTGGACGCCGTCACGCAGCGCATTCCGAACCCTTTTGCAACGAAACCCGACGCGGGCGCGACCGAAACGACAGCTACTCCAGGCACCGCTCCGGCGGCGACCCCAAGCCCACAACCAACAACGACCACCACCGCTGAGCCGCAACTGATTAGCACCGGTTCACTCAGCGGCCGCGAAACCAAACGCGTCACACCGAATTATCCACCCACGGCGAAGACCCATAACGTCACCGGCACGGTGCGCGTATTCGCGATCATCGACGAGGCGGGCAAAGTTTGGGTCACCAACTCCGAAGGCCCGATGTTGCTCCGCACCGCTGCGGAAGAAGCCGCTCGTGGATGGACGTTCCCACCGTCGACCTTCGGCGGAAAGCCAGTCAGACTCGCCGGTTACCTCGATTTCGAGTTCAAGCTGTAGTGGAAAAACGCTCCAAGGTTGAGGCCGCTTGGAAAGGGGATAAGAGGTCCGCGCCAAAGGCGCGGACTGAGGGAGAGATAGGCGCGGACTGAAGAGCGAGATTTGGCGGAACTCTAATCTTGACTATAAAGTAAGGATTAGTTAAGCTGCCCGCGGTTAATAATTTAGATGAAGATCTCCGCTCAAGAAGAATACGGTTTACGCTGCCTGCTCCAGTTGGCGCGCGCCGAAACCCTGGGCGACTCGCTGACGCTTTCTCAGGTTGCCCAGCTCGAAGGAATCTCTACCGCCAACGCCGGGAAATTGATGTGGATCTTGAGCAAGGCCGGCCTGGTTCAGTCGACGCGCGGCACCAAAGGCGGCTACTCGCTGGCACGGCCCGCGTCGCAGATTCGTCTGAACCAGGTGATCAGAGTTTTGGAAGGCGAACCAGCGGAGTCGCACTGCAAGAGTTACGCGGGAGTGCTGGACGCGTGCGTGCACACCGGCGATTGCGGCATTCGTCCGGTGATTATCGAGTTGCACCAGATCGTAGATAACGCGCTCGCCGACATCACGCTGTCGCAGTTGTTGGGCACGGAAGCAAACGTCGACGCAGTGTTACACCAGATTCAGTCGGTGAGACCGAAGGACAACCGAGTTTAGAAGATGAGTACAGCAGAACTTTTAGGAAAACAGGAATACAAGTACGGCTTCGTAACGGACATCGAGTCGGATGTGATCCCGCGCGGTCTGACGGAAGACACTATCCGCCTGATCGTCGAGAAGAAAAACGAGCCCGAGTGGATGCTGGAATTTCGCCTCAAGGCTTTTCGTCACTGGCTGACGATGACGGAACCGAAACACTGGCCCAAC
>DASUOZ010000177.1:0-4538 GCA_036276375.1 Pyrinomonadaceae bacterium
AAAGAGCACGAATGTCTGAACTGGGCGCGTCATAAGTCTTCGACTGGTTGAAAGTTGCGGCTCCAAATGCGCGATCTTTGCGCAAATGCGGAAAGTTCCGCAACCCGTGCGCGGAACCTCACCCACGGCGACTCCAAATAAATCGAATCGTTGGCGTTTCTGTAGGCACGTACCTTGCCGTCACGATAGCGGCGGATTGCGGGCGCGCGTCGTGACGAAAGGAGTTGAAATGAAGATCCACCCACTGGCTAAAGCAGCGATCGGTTTGACTGCGGCAGGCGCCGCGTATGTGCTGGTCCAAAAGCGAAAGCACGCTATCGCCACTGAGACTTCGGCGGCCCGCGCGATACATGGTTTTGTGAGCAACGGGTATGAGGCGGTGCGCGAAGCGTTTGCCGAAAATTTCTCCCGCCGCCGCGAGATAGGCGCCGCTTGTTGCGTGTATCACAAGGGCGAGAAGATCGTAGACCTGTGGGGCGGCGTGCGAAACGTGGCGACCGGTGAGCCGTGGCAACAGGCGACCATGGCTTTGGTCTACTCGGCAACCAAGGGATTGTCGGCAATGACGTTGGCCGTCGCCCATTCAAGACGTTGGCTCGATTACGACGAGCTCGTTTGTCATTACTGGCCCGAGTTTGCACAGCATGGAAAAGAGAGCATCACCGTGCGGCAACTATTGGCCCATCAGGCGGGACTGTTTGCGCTTGATCAACCGCTCGACAGAAGCATCGTTTCCGACCTGGACCATCTAGCAGAGATCCTGGCGCGACAGAAACCGGCGTGGGTACCAGGAACTCGGCAGGCCTATCACGCCATCACACTCGGCTTCTACGAGGGCGAACTGTTGCGCCGAATCGATCCGCAGCATCGCAGTCTGGGACAGTTCTTCCAGGACGAAATCGCCACGCCACTCGGGTTGGACTTCTACATCCGGTTGCCCGAATCGATTCCCGATGCGCGACTCGCTCCGCTTGTCGACCCAAAGTTTTCTGACATGCTGTTCGGTTTCCCTTTCAGAATAGCGCTTGACATTGTGAATCCGCGGTCCAACCTGCGGCGGGCGCTGCTCGGGTCGGAGATGGCCCACGATACGCGTTGTATCTACGCGCGCAATCTCGAGATCCCGGCCGGCGGAGGCGTCGGCACTGCGCGAGCCATCGCTCACGCTTACAGTGTGTTTGCTACTGGAGGAAAAGAATTAGGGTTACGAGACGAAACCATGCAGGAGTTGACGGCGCCGGCAGTTCCCGCAGGGCACGACTTTTACGACGAGTGCATCAGGGGCGAAGTGTGCTTCTCGCTCGGCTTTATGAAACCCAACGCAGGGTTTCCGTTTGGCAGCGCCGGCTCGTTCGGCCATTCCGGAGCAGGTGGTTCGCTCGGCTTTGCCGACCCCGAAACGCAAATCGGATACGCATACGTTCCCAACCGAAAGGGCACAACGATGGGCGGCGATCCGCGAGACGTGGCGCTCAGACGCGCACTCTTTTCCGCAACACCGGCTGCGCGACAATAAATAATTTCGCGAGCGTCGCCCGTTGCCGCGCAACAGGGTTTGGTAGTATCACCTCCGCGGGCGAACCCCGAGTGCTCCAGTTTGGCCTAAAAGTAAATTTCTAATGCCTATAAATAATGCCTGGCAGGATTTGCGCTATGCGATCCGGACCTTGTTGAGAAATCGCAGCTTCACCGCGATAGCCATCGCGATGCTCGCCCTCGGGATTGGCGCCAATACCGCCGTATTCAGCGTCGTCCAATCGGTCCTGATTCGCCCTCTGCCTTACAACGACGCCGATCGACTGGTGTGGTTGACTAATCAAAATACCGCCATTGGCGTAAGTGGCGCCTTCCTCAATCCGCCCGACATCCTCGATTATCGCGAGCAGAGTAAAAGTTTCGAACGGCTCGCGGCGTGGGGAACATTACCGTTGAACCTCTACGGCACTAAGTCTCCCGAACGCGTCGAAGGCGTATACGTAACGCCGAATTTCTTTCGCACCCTCGGAGTGCAACCCACGCTCGGCAGAGACTTCGTCGAGCCTGACGAACCCGAAAACAGCGTCATCATCAGTCATGCGTTATGGCTGAGACAGTTCGGCGGCGATCAATCCGTCATCGGACGCAAAATCTCGTTTGGTCTCCCGGCCCACGGCACCGAAGACTCTTACGTAGTCGTCGGCGTGCTTCCTCAAAGCGCCGATTTCCCCGCGCGCGTTGATGTCTTCACGGCAACCGAAATCGATCGCTCAGATCAGACCCGCGGCGGATCACATAATTGGCGAACGATTGGACGGCTCAAGCCCGGAGTCACGATCGAACAGGCCCAGGCTGAAATAAACACGCTCACGCAGCGACAGGCCGAGCTTTATCCAGACACGAACAAAGGCTGGCACGTTCACCTTGCGTCTTTTCGCGAATACCTTTTCGGCAACGCCGAGCCGGCGCTGTGGTCGTTGTTTGCGGCGGTCGCAATGGTGCTGCTGATCGCTTGCGCCAACGTCGCCAACCTGCAACTCGGGCGTGCGTTTGTGAGACGCCGCGAATTGGCAGTGCGACTCGCACTCGGAGCGGGGAGATTGCGCATCGTCCAACACGCGGTGATCGAAAACGTGCTGCTCTGTGGTCTGGGCTGCGCCGCTGGATTGTTCGTGGCCATCTGGTGCCTCACTTTCGTGCGCGCGCTCGGACCGGAATCGATACCTCGGCTGCGGGAAGCATCGCTGAATCCAGCGGCTCTATTGTTCGCGATGGGCGTCGCTCTTCTGAGTGCGATCGTTATCGGCTTGGTGACTGTGTTTCAGAGTTCGAAACTGAACCTGAATGACGTTCTCAAGAATGCTCAGAGTCTCGGCACGACGGATCGCCACTCGAATCGCATTCGGCAGACTCTGGTGGTTGGTCAAATAGCGTTGGCACTGGTGCTGTTGACGGGCGCTGGTCTGATCATCAAAAGCTTCTGGCGATTGCAACGCGTTGATTCGGGGCTGAAGACCGATCACCTCGTGACGGCCGGTCTTTCGTTGAGCTTTGCTGATTATCCAAACGGCAGTCCAAAACGCGCCCAGCTCTATCATCAGGCACTCGAAAAATTGCGCGCGTTGCCGGGTGTGGTTTCAGTCGGGGCGATTTCCCACTTGCCGCTCGGCGGACGCACGATGCAGTTGCCCTTTACGATCCCGGCTCAGTCCGCCGCCGTGAACGCGGATGAACGGGTGGCGGATTATCGTGTCATCAGTCCGTCGTTCTTTCAGACGGCCGGCGTCGAATTGAAGACTGGACGCGTTTTCGACGAACGCGATCGCAGCGGAACGCGCCAGGTGTTTATTGTCAACGAGGCATTCGTGCGAACGTACCTGCCGGGTGTTGAGCCGATTGGCGTTAAGCTCGATGGGGAATCGCAGTTTGTCAGAGGTGAGATTGTCGGAGTAGTTGCGAGCGTCAAACACAGAGGTCTCGAGCTCGATGCGCAACCGGCCCTGTACGTTTCTTATCTCCAGTCGGCAACGTTTCCCATCATGAACTTCGTCGTGCGGACGCAAACGGATCCGTCATCGCTGGTTGGTCCAGTCAGACGCGAACTCCAGGCACTGGAAACTCGAGCGGTTGTTTTCAACGTCAGGCCGTTTGACGAATTCATCGGCGACGCCGTCGCGCCGCGCCGCTTCAATCTGTGGCTCTTCGCGGGCTTCGGCTTTTTGGCTGTCGTGTTAGCCGCGGCCGGAATCTATGCGACCATCAACTTCGCCGTGATGCAGCGCAACCGCGAAATCGGTATTCGAGTCGCTTTGGGCGCACAGAAAAAAGCGGTGCTGAAGTTAATACTGCGAGAAGCCGCGGTCTTGATCGGGGCTGGATTGATCGTCGGCGTCACCGCGTCGTTCGCGATCAGCCAGTGGATCAAATCGCTGCTCTTTGGCGTTAGTGCGACCGATCCGCTCACCTACTTAATCGGCAGCCTCTCAGTCATCAGCATCGCTCTCTATGCATCGTGGATTCCCGCGCGCCGCGCGACAAAGGTTGATCCCATCAACACACTGCGCGGCTAGTCGTTACCGCCATTGCCAGGTCACGTTGTAAACCTGCGCGAGCTCGTCGAGATTTCCACGTAGTCGTTCCCATTCACGAGTGGCGTTGCCATTGCGCATCCTGTTGCGTCGCATGAACGAGTCGATACTCGCCGCTCGGTCTAACACGGCCTGAACGTCCGCACTCGTCGACTTGTGATCGTCAAAGCGATCGTGCAGCGTTTTCGTCCCCTCGTAAAACTCTTTCACAAAACGGTTGATGTCGTCTTCGTCGCGGGTTCCGTCCAACCGGCTCCGGTCCAACGACGAATCAAGCGCCGAGCGAAACCGATCAGACTGCTCCTCGATCCGGCGCAGGATTCTTTCGACCTCCTTGTCGGAGACACGATAAGGAACGCCCGCCACTGTTGTTCCGGACGGAGAAACGATTCCAGGCGCCACGCTGTAGCCGTCCCAACGCCAGCTGACGTTATAAGCGGAAGCAAGCTCGTCGAGGTTGCCCCTCAACGTGGA
>DASUOZ010000178.1:0-2922 GCA_036276375.1 Pyrinomonadaceae bacterium
AAATATGGCATGCGATCGCCGGCTTTGATTTCAAAGTCTTCGCGCGTGTCGAAGCTCAACGAATGCCCGCGGTAGGTAATGCCGATCTGCGACACAAGCGGAAAGATGAATTGGTTAACGGAATCCAGTCCGACGAGAAAATTCGCTACATAGGGAATTACGTAGCGCCGCGCAAACGAGAGCAGCCAGGCGGGATTTACGAGCAGATCGAAAAAGCGGTCTGTAGTTTCCAACAGACGCTTCGCGTTCTCGACTCGTTCTTCATTGTAAGTGTCGAGAATGCGCGCGTTGGCGTCGCCACGCAAAACGAGCGCGAGTTTCCATGCGAGGTTGTAACCGTCCTGAATGCCGGTGTTCATTCCCTGCGCTCCCGCCGGAGTATGAATGTGAGCTGAATCTCCGGCGACGAAGCAGCGACCCTCACTAAACTTGTTCACGCGTCGCGAGTGGACCTTGTAAGTCGAAAACCAGTTTACCTTGTAGATATCGAGCTCGAGTTGCGTGTCCTTTATAATCTGGCGCTCGATCTCCTCGTAAAGGACCTCGCCTTCCTTCAGCTCAGTGTCTTCCGGAAAAACGCCGACGATGCGGTAATGCTCTTCGCCCGGCATGGGGAAGAACGCCGTCGCTCGGTCTTTCGCCAGACACGCGGCCAGCATGTCGTGCGGAAACTCCCACTTGATCAGAACGTCCGCTACATAGAACAGGCGCTCCAGCGTGCTGCCCGCAAACGACAAGCCGAGACGCGTGCGAATAAAACTCTTCGCACCGTCACAACCGGCGAGATACTGCGCCTCGATAGTCCGCTGCCTGCCACCCGCGTCGACAACAGTTGCAGTTACACCAGCATCGTGCTGCGAAAAGTCTGTCAGTGTCGTTTGCCACAACACATCTTTGTCATGAGATTTGATGAACTCGTAAAGCAGTTTCTCGTGCTTGCCCTGTTCGACAATCAGCAGAAACGGGAAAGGACTCATCCCTTCACCGAGACGCGACAGCGGCACCTCAGCCCGGATTTCGCCTCCTTCCAGCAGACGAACTCCTTTCGTAATCGCCCCGAGATTCACCAGCCGGTCAGCAAGATCGATCTGTTGATAAATTTCCAGGGTTCGAGCCTGAACACCGATCGCTTTCGAGTAAGGCGTGGTGTCTTCTTTGTGATCTATGATCACAAAGTCCACGCCGTATCTGATTAGCTGGCAGGCGAGCGCCAGGCCGGTTGGACCAGCACCTACGATCAATACAGCTGTTTTGGTAAGTGTGTCGTTCATCTGTTAACAACAGCTCGGAACGCCGATCGCGTGACTGAAGCATAGCACTGCGGAACTCCGACGAGTAAAACGCAACGAGCGTGACGAGTCGGCACCCTTTCCGCCGGACGTACGGAGTCCGCGGCTTTGCCGCCGGATGTGCGGCAAGGCTCCGCCTTGCCGGAGGGAAGTTAAAAAGGAAAGGGTTACGCCCCTGGTACGGCCTCCGGCCGATCGACGGCGGGCAAAGCCCGAACCGGGGGCGGAGCCCATAAGTTCAAAACCAAGGTTCGCACGGCAAGGCATAGCCTTGCCGCACATCCGGCGGCGAAGCCGTTGCGAATAAGTCCATTGCAGCGGGTCCGTTCTCAAACGTGCTTGCGCGAGTTGCTCGAGGTCGTGCTCGTTTTCGAAGCTGGTCTACGCTGGCGTATGATACGTTTCCATAAATTCGAACAACGGAAAGGGAAACTATGCCTACTCGAAAAGCAGAAGCTGAATGGAAAGGTAATCTGGCCGAAGGTGAAGGAACGTTAAAAGTCGGCAGTGGAGCGTTTCAGGGTCCTTATTCTTTCAAGTCCCGTTTTGAAGACGGGCAGGCTGCGACCAACCCGGAAGAATTGATCGGCGCAGCGCACGCAGGTTGTTTCACGATGGCCATAACCGCGGCGCTTTCGCGCGCAGGCATTAAAGCGACACGCATTCATACCGAAGCGCGAGTGAAACTCGAGAAGATCGGCGAGGCCTTCACGATCACCCAGATCGAGTTGGAAACTGAGGCCGAGATTCCGGGCATCGACGACGCTACGTTTCAGAACTATGCCAAGGGCGCGAAAGAAGGTTGCCCCGTGTCGAAGGCCCTGGCGGGCACGGAGATTCATCTGAACGCGAAACTTTTGAACGCAAGTTAGCCGCGACAATCTGTTGCAACAACAACGGCAGGATCACCAGCAACGGCAACACGAACACAAAAGCAGAGTGTTCCCAGAACGCGGTCCCGCGCTGGTAAGAACCGTTGAGCAACGGAACAAGGATCGTAGTCGCGTAATAAATCGACAGCGGAAACAGCGTCGCGCGTGCAAAGCTGCGTGGTTTTGTAGTTTCGAAGCGCTCGGTGATCACAAATAACAGCAGCAGGAACACGAAGTAGACCGCGATGCCTTCCAGCCGGTGCAGTTGGTTCCTCGTTAACCACGTGAACCACTCAGATTGGCCCTGCATCTCGAGCGCGAACCAGATGCGCGTGGTGTTTGCAAGGAGCGTCGAAACGTAGGCCAACAACACGGCCAGCGGAAGAAAGACCCAACTGACCGGCTGAAACCGCTCGCGCCATAAACGCCGTAACGCGAGCATTAGAAACGCGGTGATCATGAAGTTGACGCCCGCACATGGAACAGCGATCACAAACCTGTGATCGCTGCTCATGTAACCGGCATACGACTCAAACTCAAAACTCCTGCCGCTCAACAACTCGACCAGTGCCGTGGTCGGCGCCAGTATCCACAACAGATCGTCCGCCGTCGCCGACGAGTAGAACAACTTCAGTCCCAGAGCGTACAGCCCTACCAACAACAACTGCACGCTCCAGATCACTTTCGCTCTCATACAACGCTCCGTCTTCCTCGAAAGCGGATCAATGTCATCCCAATTATGAGCGCCACCCCAATGAGGA
>DASUOZ010000179.1:0-6848 GCA_036276375.1 Pyrinomonadaceae bacterium
CTCCGCCGGGTGCATACGCGCGAAACTGCTCGATGCGTTCACCTAAACCCACCGCGCCCGCATACGCATTCAGAAACGACCACTGGGTACTCGGCGAGAGTGACTCAATCCGAATCCGTACCTCAGCCGGTGAGGAGACTGAGATCTTCACCTTCGGTCCCCACGGATCGTTCGCGGCGGCGGAACTAACGCCGAGCACGCCGGCCCAAAACGCGAAAACCATCACGCAGAATTGCCTTTTGCAGACGCCTCTCAGTACAATTCCTCCGCCCCAGAATCTAGCACAACCGTTGCGGACCAGCATGTTTGCTCGATTGAAACACCAGAACGCAAACTTCTCGCGCGGGCTCGGCCTGCTGCTGGCCGTCTTTATTCTCTACGGAACAACCGTCGAGGCCGCGCATCGCCACGCCCGCATCCTGCCCACCGCCTCCGGCGCGAACGCGCAACTCGACAACGAACAAAGCAAAAATCTCGGTACCACTAAGACTGGTTGCAACGACTGTCTCATCTGCCAGTTGCACCAGAACTTGACCACGACCTTCATCGCGCTGCGCTCCATCGACCCGCCGGCGCAACTGCCGCAGCGAGTCGTCAGCCTGGTTCCGCGCGATCTCCGTTCACAGATCATCATCCCGCTCGCCGGGCGAGCCCCACCGTCTATCTCCTAGTCCAGCTTTTCAACGCTCTGTTCACACGCTCGTCTGCATTCGGCAGTTCGATCCGATGTGAATCGAGTTGGCTCTTATTGGACATCTCGGAGACTAGGCTGATGACTATTCAACAGTTTTTCTTAACACTGATCACGCTGGCACTCGCCGGTTTACCCACGTTGGCCCAATCTACCGCCACGCTGCGCGGCACTGTTACGCTCGGCGACGGTAAGCCGGTCCATAACGTCCTGATCACGGTTCTCCAACTCAAGCGTACGGTAGACACCGACGAGGAGGGTAAATACGAAATCACCAATCTGCCGCCGGGCAGGTACGACGTCGTCGCCCATCTCGATCGCGTTCCGGACGTCGTGCAAAACGTGGATCTAAGCGCCGGTGGTGAAGCGACTCTCGATTTTCAAATGGAGCTGACCAGCCTGCGCGAGCAGGTGACCGTCACGGCCACCGGCACACAACAGGCACTCAGCAGTTCGATTCAGTCCGTGGAGGTGCTCGGCTCCGTCGATCTTGCAAAGAAGAGCCCGGTTTCGCTCGGCGAGGCTCTCGACGGCGAACTCGGCGTAGCGAAACGCAGTTTTGGCCCCGGCACGGCGAGGCCCGTCATTCGCGGTTTTGATGGCGATCGTGTGCTCGTGCTTCAGGACGGCAACCGTATCGGCGGCCTCGGTTTTGAGTCCGGAGACCACGCTGAGCCAATCGACGTTTTGACGGTTGAAAAGGTGGAGATCGTTAAAGGTCCCGCAACGCTCCTTTACGGCAGCAGCGCGATCGGCGGCGTAGTCAACACCGTCTCCGGTCACGACGCTCCGCATCAGGGAATCAACGGTTACTTCACCGGACTCGGCAGCACGAACAGTAATCAAGCGGGCGGTAGCGCCGGCTTTGAATTCGGAACCGATCGCTGGCTCGTCTGGGCCAACGGCGGCGGTCAACGCTCAGGCGATTACGACACGCCAATCGGGAAAGTGCCAAACTCCTTCTCGCGGGAAGGCAGCGCCGCCGCCGGTTTTGGTTACTACCTCGATAAGGCGTTCTTCAGTTTCAACTACAACTTCAATAAACGCCGCTATGGTATTCCCGTTGATCCACGCGAAGAAGATCCGGAGGTGGTTGAGCTCAATCCCCGGCGTCACAGCGTCGAACTTCGTGGCGGCTTTCGCGAGCACCGGTCGTTCTTTCAGGCCGGCACGTTCTCGGTTCAATACAACAACTACACACACGCGGAGGTCAATTCAGTCACCGGCGAAACCGGCACGCAGTTCAAAAACAACTCCGTCGTCTACCAGGGACTTTTCGATCAACGAAAAATCGGCAATCTCTCCGGACGCTTTGGCTTCTGGGGCTCGCACCGCGACTTCTCCGCGATCGGCGAAGAAGCACTCGCGCCACCCACAAAGCAAAACGCTTTCGCGGTCTTCGGACTTCAAAACC
The DNA here is from genome assembly GCA_036276375.1 of Pyrinomonadaceae bacterium. Classification (GTDB taxonomy): domain Bacteria; phylum Acidobacteriota; class Blastocatellia; order Pyrinomonadales; family Pyrinomonadaceae; genus PSRF01. The sequence continues at coordinate 2,106 of DASUOZ010000179.1, forward strand.
TCGACTTCGAAAGGGTCGCACTCCAGTTCGGCGCGCGACTCGAAACTAATCGCTATCGTCCCGAAGCGACCGCCTCGCGCGGCGTGCTTCCAGACCGCGACTTCACCGGCCTTTCAGCCGCCGCCGGCATTCGGGTGAACACGTGGAAAGGCGGCGCGCTCGTCGCCAACTACTCGCACTCCTATCGCGCACCATCGCTCGAAGAGCTCTACAACTTTGGACCACATCCGGGTAATCTGGCCTTCGAAATCGGGAATCCGGATCTCGTCCGTGAACGGAGCGACGGCCTCGATTTCGGCGTGCGCCATTCATCCAAACGCCTGCGCTTTGAAGCCAACGGCTTTTATTACCACATTCAGGACTTCGTCTTTCTCGCTCCGACCGGCGACGTCGACGACGGCCTGATCGTCGCGAATTACGACCAGGCAACGACGCGTTACACCGGCACCGAAGCGCAGTTTGGTGCGGCGCTCCATCGTTTGCTGTGGCTCAATCTCGGACTCGATTACGTCAACGCAAAACTTACCGAAACCAACACTCCGTTGCCGCGCATTCCACCGTTACGCGGGCGTGCGGGACTCGAATTCAGGTACAAAAACCTGCTCCTGAGCCCGGAAATCGTCATCGCCAACCACCAGGACCGCATTTTCCCGACCGAGACCCCAACCGCCGGTTACGCCGTCGCGAATGTGTCCGGTTCTTATTTACTCGCCGAAAACCACCGGGCGCACATCATCGCGTTTAACTTCTTCAACATGGGCGACACGCTCTATCGCAACCATCTGTCGTTTATCAAGGAGTTTGCGCCGGAAATGGGGCGCGGCTTCCGGCTGACGTATACATTGAGGTTTTTCTGAAAATTTGAACTACTCACGGCACGAGAACGTATCCCAACTTGTTTGACACACTGGGCGGGGCTTCCTAGAATACGGCTTGCTTAGCCCAGTCACTTCCCTTCTTGGCCTTAAACCTAGAGGATTTAGCCGTGAGCCTGGTCAAGATTATCGTTATCACGATCATCGTGATTTTAAGCATCCTCCTCTTCGGTCGTTTTTTCATCTAGCCGAAGGGTTGATGCTGTCCCGCGTTTTACCTGCTTGTCTGTTAGCCTTTCTCCTCCTCGGCTCTCAGGCCGCAACTTCCGTTGCACAAGAACCCGGTGATGAAGACGACGTCGTCCGCGTCAACACCGAGCTGCTCCTGTTCCCCATTCGCATTCGAGACAAGAAAGGTCAGGCCGTCGCCGGCCTGACTGAAGCCGATTTGACACTGAAAGACGCGGACCAGGCGACCACCGGGATCTATTTCTCCGCGGGCGCCGACCGCGTCGCACTGCTCTTCGCACTCGATCAATCAGGCAGTTTGCGCGAGGTCATCTCGCAGCAACAGGACGCTGCGCTCGAACTGTTTTCGCGTTTCAGCGATCGTTCCAATATCGCGGTGCTTCGTTTCTCCGACACTTCGTCTCTGGCGACGTCGTTCACGAAAGACGTTGACACTGCGCGTGCAGCATTCATTTTCGCAGCCGAGCGTGACCGGCGCACCGCAATCTTCGACGCGGCGCTGAAGTCGGTTCAGGCTTTCGAAACGCTGCCGCTCGTTCGCGGCGAGCGCCGCATCGTGGTTCTCATCAGCGACGGGCTCGACAACAGTAGTCGTACGAGCACCGACAGCGTAATCAACGCCGCGTTCAAACAACGCGTTTCGTTCTACGTGATTCACCTGCCGCTCTACGAACCGCGCGACGGACGGCTAGCCGTGCGCCCGCCGAGCAAAGGTTTTCGCGACCTCGCCGAGAAGACCGGCGGCAAATACTTTCTAGTCGGCGATCGCAAATCACCGCTCGAGCCGCGCGCAAACGATTTGACCCGAATTTTTCAGGCCATCGAAGAGGATTTGAAAAGTCAGTATCTTCTGGGTTTCTATATAGCCGAATCGTCGCGTGACAATCGCAAGCACGTTTGGTCGGTGAGTTTGAAGCCGGAAGGCGTCGAGTACTCCGTCGGTCGACTTGGTTTTTCGCGCACGCATAAATTCATGATCCAGCAGCCACCTAAATGAGACAAATCAAACGCGCCATAATCAGTGTCTCCGACAAGACGGGAATCATCGACTTCGCTCGCGAGCTCAAGAGTTTCAACGTGGAAATCATCAGCACCGGGGGTACCGCAAAAGCCTTGCGCGACGCCGGCATCGACGTGCGCGACATTTCAGACGTCACCGGCTTTCCCGAAATGATGGACGGCCGCGTGAAGACGCTACATCCGCGTGTTCACGGCGGACTGCTCGCGTTGCGCGACAACCCGGACCACGTGCGCGCGATGCGGGAGCACGGCATCGAACCGATCGATATGGTCGTCGTGAATCTCTATCCGTTTGCGGCGACGATCAGCCGCGCCGGCGTGACGCGCGAGGACGCGATCGAACAGATCGATATCGGCGGTCCGGCAATGATCCGCTCCGCAGCAAAGAACAATTCCGACGTCGCCGTGGTCGTGGATCCTGCTCAATATCCGGCCTTGATTGACGAACTCCACCAACACGCCGGTTCACTTTCAATCCCTACGCTTCAACGTCTCGCGGCAGAGGCCTTCCAGCACACAGCGCAATACGACGCGACTGTGAGTTCATATCTGGCAGGCACTAATCTCATGCCGCCTCAGGTAATCCTGGCTTTTACTAAGCTCGCGGACCTGCGCTACGGCGAGAACCCACACCAAATCGCTTCGCTCTATCAGAGCCAAAATCGAACCCAATCCGGCGGACTCGCCAACGCAGCGATTCTTTCCGGCAAGGAAATGTCGTTCAACAACTACGTCGACGCCGACGCTGCCTGGCAACTCGTCTGCGATTTCCGCGACCCCGCGTGCGCGATCATCAAACACACGAATCCCGCGGGCGTCGGCCTCGGTGAAACTCCCGCCATGGCATATCTTAAAGCTTTAGCCACTGATCCCGTTTCCGCCTTCGGCGGCATCGTCGCTTTCAATCGCCACGTCGATTTACCGGCCGCGCAGGAAGTCGCGAAGATATTCACTGAAGTCGTGATCGCGCCCGATTACAACGCCGCCGCACTCGAGCTACTGCAAACCAAAAAGAACCTGCGCGTGATCCGCATGAGCTCAGTCGAACAAAACGACGAGCTCGAGCTCCGCCAGATTTCCGGCGGCATGCTGGTCCAGACAAAAGACGTTTACGAACTCGGCCGAGACGATCTAAAAGTCGTCACCACCCGGCAGCCAACCGACGAGGAGATCCAGGCCCTTCTTTTCGCGTGGACGGTCTGCAAGCACACCAAGTCAAACGCGATCGTCTACGCGCACGCGGATCACACCGTCGGCGTGGGCGCGGGACAGATGTCGCGCGTCGACTCGGTGAAGATCGGCGCGATGCGGGCACAGTTGCCGGTCGTTGGATCTGTCCTGGCTTCCGACGCTTTTTTCCCCTTTCGCGACGGCCTCGATGAGGCCGCGCGCCACGGTATCACGGCTGTGATCCAACCGGGCGGCTCGGTGCGCGACGACGAAGTGATCGCCGCCGCCAACGAGCACGGCCTCGCGATGGTCTTTACAGGTGTGAGGCATTTCAAACACTGATATTATGAGCACCAACATGGCTGACAACGAAAATTCAATCCGCTGCCGTTACTGCGGTCAACGCAATCAGGTCCGTTTGGATTCCGGCGACGCTCGCTGCGGCCGCTGTCGTTTGCCGCTCTCCGAGGCGCCCCACAAGAAATTTGCGCGTCTCGACAAGGATCAATACATCCATCCCGCGGATCGCCGCGCGCTCGCCGCGTTGCGCCAAATCCCGGGCATCGATACCGCGCTCAAGAAACTTCTCGCCATCACAGGCGAGTCGGCCATTCGCGTCATCTTCACCGCCAGCGCCGTGAAGGTCACGCCGACCCAGTGTCCCGATCTCTACGCCAAGTTGCAGATCGCGTGCACTACATTGGGCGTCGACATGCCGGAACTGTTCGTACAACAAAATCCGATCGTGAACGCGTTCACTGGCGGCGTCGAACGTCCGGTGATCGTGTTGTATTCGCAACTGATCGAGCGTTTGAGTGACGATGAAGTGCTCGCGGTCGTGGCCCACGAAGTCGGCCACATTCACGCCGAACACGTTCTCTATTTAACCGCAGCACGCCTGCTCGAGTTTCTCGCAAAAACCGCCGTGCTCGCCTCGCCGCTGGCGCTGATCGTCAAGGAAGTGCTCACCATAAGTATGCGCGCCGCGCTGCTCGCCTGGGCCCGCAAGGCCGAACTCTCCTGCGATCGCGCAGCGCTGCTCGTCACGCAGGATGCAAACGTCATCGGCCGCACGATGATGAAACTCAGCGGCGGCACCTTTGCTTCGCGCGTGGATTACGATCAATTCCTCGCGCAGGCGCGCGACTTCCAGAAGAACTACGACGAGAAGGCGCTCGATCGTTTCTGGGCCGACGCCATCACGTCAGGCTTGAGCCACCCGTTCCCGGTGTGGCGCGTCTCGGAGATTTTGCAGTGGGTCGAAAGTGGTGAATACAAAGCTCTCATGACTTCACCTGAAAGCGCAGCCGCTTAAGCTGCAAACAGACAACTTCATGCTTCAAAACAAAAACGGAATCATTTTCGGCGTGGCCAACAAGCGCTCCATCGCCTGGGCCACCGCGCAAGCCTTACATGAAGCAGGCGCCCAACTCGCATTCACTTACCAGGGCGATCGTTTGAAGGAAAACGTCGAAAGCCTGACCGGTGA
>DASUOZ010000180.1:0-2773 GCA_036276375.1 Pyrinomonadaceae bacterium
TTCCGCGGGGCCGCTGAGGAACAAGATGTGGTAGCGGATCTAAACGTCGAGTCGTTTTCCTCGGCGCTACCGAAACTGCGCGCGCTTGCGGTCGCGCAGTTAGAAAAAAGAAAGATCATGCTTGTGGCTTTGCGATCCAGAGGCGCCACACCTGATCTCTACGCCGGCTCGCCGTGCCTGTTCTGTCTCCAAAGCTATGGCAAGATCCCGTGGCACAATTAAGGTTCTGAGTTCAGCCAGTTCTGAGTTCAGCCTTTAGGCTGTTTTGGCGGACAAGCTGAAGCTTGAACTCAAAATCCATGCGCGGAATAGCACCCACTGATCTGAGAGGCTGGCTGCCCGTCGACGCCGTGGTCGTGAACGGCCGTCCGGGGCTCGCGTGGATGAACGCGGCGGACGTGAGGCTTACGGAGCCGTTCTTTCAACAAACAGTCGATCGGCTCAGGGCTGAAGATCCCGCTCGCGAAGAACTGTTTACCGAATTCGACACGCTGGTCCAACTGGAAAAAACTTTCGACAGCGTGGCGCCGTCCGGGTTTATCTTCCACTCGTCACGCTGCGGCTCGACACTGCTGGCCAACGCCTGTCGTGCGCTGAACGACGCGCTCGTGCTGTCAGAACCACCGGCAGTCGACAAACTGATCGCGCGCTTCATCACCGATGCGGCCGGACATCACCCGAAAGAAACACTCTACTCGATCTTTCTCCGCGCTACAGTCGCCGCGTTGGGTCAACGACGTAGCGGCGACGAGCGCTACCTGTTCGTGAAGTTTGCGTGTTGCAGCGTCTCGCAAATCGAACGCATCACGCGCATTTGGCCCAACGTGCCGTGGGTGTTTCTGTATCGAGACCCGGTTGAAACCATCGTCTCAAATATGCAGAACCTCCCGTCATGGCTTCAGGACGACGATTATCGCGTGCTTGCGTCGATCACCGGCGCCTCGCCTGAGGAAGTCGCCGCAATGTCTCCCGAAGAGCTTTGCGCGCGCTCGATCGGCCGCTTCTATGCAACTGCCCATCGTGTTGCAAACGATCGCGCCTTGTTGCTTAATTATCGCCAACTAACACTGACTGAAATCGCAAACGTGTTGAAGTTTTTCGGTGTCGAACCCGCGGCAGCCGACATAGAAGCCATCGCGCGCCAAACGCAAAAGTATTCGAAAGCAGTCTCGAGCGAACGCGCGTTTGTCGCCGATACCGACGCGAAACAACAAGCCGCTACCGATCTCGTGCGCGAGATGGCCGCCGCGTGGGCCGCTGATTCTTATCAACTACTGGAACAGAAACGACAGAGAAATCATGACCGCAACTAATCTAACGACTGGTAAACACGTCGTCGTCACCGATTTCGAGGGAGGCGAAGGCGTCCTGGTAGACCTTAATACCAAGCGCTACTTCCAACTCAATGAGACCGCGATGCTGGTCTGGCGCGGGTTGGAGCAAGGCAAGAGCCTCAGCGACATCGTCAACGACGTCACTGCCAGCTACGAAGTGGACACTGCACACGCCACTAATAGCGTCGAGCGTCTGCTGGATAGTTTCCAGGCGTACAAACTCGTCAGCAAGGTCGTCACCGCGAAGCAATGACTCGTCTGCACATCAAGTACGCAATTCTCACGGCCGCGATCTTCCTGCCGCTGATCTGGGCCTTCGTCCGGATTCGAAATCTATATCCCATCGCCAGCTGGAACGTGATGGTGGCCGGCGGTCTGCTCGAACGCGGCCGCAGTTATTGGATCCTGCGCGGTGAAACAGTTTCCGGCGAGACGATCGACATTCGCCCGATGAGTCTCACGAATGCGATGTACGCACGCACCTGGACCATGGTCAACGCGACCGTCGGCAATCTAAGCTTCAAACTTCCTAACCCTTATCCCGCTAATGCGGAGTTGATGCGGCAGGCCGGAGGTCTCGAACACCTGCCGCCGGGCGCGCGTGTGCCCGATCTGCTGCGTGTGTGGGGAAGTCTCTATAACGAACGGCTGCCGGCCCAATCGCCCGAACGTCTCAAAGCGATTCGGCTCGATATGTATCGCTGGGAAGGCGGCAGCTTCGCCAACTACGACAACTACCTCGAATCGTGGCGCCAGGAATTGTAAGTGGCATTGTAAATCGCATTGTACCCAGGAGCGCGTTCGCCCTCGGCGTTGCGCGCGCGGTGGTCCATGCCACATTTCTGGTTTCAGTTCTCATCGCTTCGTTCTCCGCCCTCGGTCGACTGCCAATCACGATCCTGCGCCCCACGGGCGCAATGAAATTGCTGCCGTGGAGCTTTTACGAACAACTGCTGACGCCCGGCGGAATGACGATTCTCAAAGTGGCGCTGGTCGTGTCGCTGGCAGCCGGCGCGGTCGGGTTTCTGATCCCCGTTTCAACCAAGCTCTCGTTTGTGCTGGTGGTGTTTTATCAGGGGCTTTTGCGTAGTTTTGGCCATTTCAACCACGATGAGATGGTGGCTGTTTACTGTCTCGCAGTGCTGGCGTTTACGCCATGCGGCGACGAGTTCTCGCTGGATCGTTGGTTAACAAGACGCTGGTTAAGAAAACGGAGCCCGGATCGTCCCGCGTTTGCTTACGCTTACCCGATACTGCTGATGCAGTTGTTGATGGCGTGGGTGTATTTCAGTTCCGCGCTGATCAAGCTGCGCGTGGCAGGACTGACTTATCTGAACCACGAGAATCTGCCGGCGCTGGCGATCTATCACTCGCTCGACAATCTGCACGACACCGGCTTTCGCATCGCGTTCTGGCTGCCGCAGGTTAAGGAATATCTT
>DASUOZ010000181.1:0-5789 GCA_036276375.1 Pyrinomonadaceae bacterium
CTGCAACAACTCGCGGAGATGTGCGGCCACTGCGATTTGCGCCGAGTGCGGACGCGCCGCGTGAATACGTTCGTCAAACGCGACCGGAGTGCCGCGCAGTGCTTCGAGCGTCATCGCGCCGGCGACGTCCGCGAGACGAACGACTCTGTCGGCGCGATGCAGCGCCAGTGCGCCGACTGCGCCCATTGCCTGCGTTCCGTTCAGCAGCGCCAGGCCTTCTTTAACTTCGAGTTGCAGCGGTGCGATCTGCGCGCGTTGCAACGCGACGTCGCCGCGTAAACGTTCGCCTTTGTAAAACGCGTCGCCTTCGCCGATCGCAGTGAGCGCGAGATGGGCCAACGGCGCGAGATCGCCGCTCGCGCCGACGGATCCTTTTTCCGGAATCACGGGGGTGACGCCGCGTTCGAGCATCGCGATCAACGTTTCGATCACGAGCGGACGCGCGCCGCTAAAGCCGGCTGCCAGCACGTTCGCACGCAACAACAGCATCGCGCGCGCTTCCTGTTCCGACAGCGGCTCGCCGAGCCCGCACGAATGACTGCGCACCAGGTTTAGTTGCAACTGGCGCAAGTCAGCTTGATCGATACTGACGTCCGAGAGTTTTCCGAAGCCCGTGTTGATGCCGTAGACCGTGCGTCGCTCCGCGACGATCTGTTCGACCACTCGCCGTGCTTCTTCGGCCCGCCGGCGCGCGTCGGTGGCGAGTGTGACCGCGTACTTTCCAGTGGCTACATCGGCGATTTGCTGGAGTGTAAGTTGTTGACCGTTAAGTTTCATTGCTGCTTTTTGATTGCCGATTGCCGATTGAAGACAGACTCGCACCAGCAGGCACGAGCCCTACTCAAACGTACCCGGTCGACAAAGCCAATCGGCAATCGGCAATGCCCTACCGGCCTACTTCGACTGGCTTGTCCGGGGTTTCGGTGACGTCAATCTTCTTAAACTCGCCTGTAGTCGCGGCACTGCGCACGCGTTGGCGCGCGCGTTTCGCACGAACCGTCGTGCGCCGCGTGGTTGCAGCCGTCCAGTTCGTCATTCGCTTCAGCGGCCGCAACGAAAACTCGTGTTTCGGCAACACTTCTCCCGTCGCTTCCCTGAGACGAAGTGTGCCGACTGCAAAAACAAAGATCGCCGCGTTGAAGAGCACGCCGACGACAAAAACGATCCAGCCGGGCACGACGCCCACTGTGGCGCGCTCGATGAACGCGTCGAAGTCGCGGGCGGGCAACGGCGACAAATAGACTTTTAAGTTCCAGCTCAACGCGAGCAGCGCGAAGATCCAGAGATAGTTTCGGCGCAAACGGCGGCCGATCGCTTCCCACTCGGTGATCGTGAAGTGTGGCGTCGTAAGATCACCGGCCAAATGTTCCGCCCAGGCTTCGTCGGCGGGCTGACTTTCCGGTGCGAGCAAGTGTGCGAAGTACCCGGTTTCCAGAATGCGCACACGGCTCGACCAGATCTCGTAATAGCGATAGCGCCGTGCTTCCATCAACAGAAAAATCGCCACCAGGATCGAGTTGATGGGAATAACGAAGTGGGGATTGTTTGGCGAACTAAAAACGAAAGAAAGCGTCGCGCCGGCGGTGATGACTGCCCAGTTCGTGGTGGTGTCGAGACGGTTGCGCCAGGTGTTTGAGCGTTGCACCTCACCGCGGTAGAAGTGAATCATCGCGGTGTTGAATTCGCCGGGTGTCATACGCCGCATCAGCGCGGCGGGCGATTGTGCGGCTGTGTCCGGAACAGGTTCAGGGGCGGGCGACGGCCTCGGCCTCCCGGTACTTCTTTCTGTCGATAATGGACCGCTACCTCTTTGGCTTACTTCGGTGGACATTGGGACCTGAGTCGGGGGAGCGCGCCGCCTGAACGCGGCGCAGAAACTCCGGGAAACCGATAATAACATGCGCCCCAGCCTTCTTCATCCACAGATTACGCAGATTGCCCTTATTAGAATTCTGTGTAATCTGTGGACAGACCTTCCTTGACACCCTTTTTGCACGTGCCTATATTGGCCGTTCGGCTGTTTGAAGGAATCAAAGTTAGTGAACACTGCCGCGGAAACCGAGGAAGAACACTGGATGCGGCAGGCGCTGGCCGCGGCCAACGAGGCAGGAAACTGCGGTGAGGTGCCCGTCGGCACTTGTATTGTGCACGACGACAAACTCATCGCCGTCGCCGGTAACCGCACCCGCACCGATTGCGATCCGACCGCCCACGCCGAAATCGTCGCTTTGCGCGAGGCCGCCCGTAAGCTCGGCAACTACCGGCTGACGGGCGTTGACGTCTATTCGACGATCGAGCCGTGTGCGATGTGCGCCGGCGCGCTGGTTCAAGCGCGTATCAGACGTTTGATATATGGCGCACCGGACGAACGCGCGGGCGCAGTGCAAAGTCGATTTCGCATCTGCGATACAGATTTTTTGAATCACCGCATCGAAGTGCGGGCCGGCGTGCTGGAAGCAGAATGCCGCACGCTGATGCAGGATTTTTTCCGCCGCAGGCGAACTGAATAGGGACCCGGAGAGGTCGCATAGTGGATTAGTGCACCGGTCTCGAAAACCGGAGTGGGTTAACGCCCACCGTGGGTTCGAATCCCACCCTCTCCGCCACTCTCAGATCTTATATTTGAGAGTTCTCAAACCCCGATTTGAGAACTCGAATAACCGATCTGCGGTATAAAGCCGGAGAGGTGCAGGAGTGGTTGAACTGGCAGCACTGGAAATGCTGTGAACGGGAAACCGTTCCGTGGGTTCGAATCCCACCCTCTCCGCCAGAAGTGATTTCTCGTCCCCCCGACGCCCCCTGACCGATGGGATTTCATCAGGGAGAATAGATGGACGACAAACTGGCGGCTGAAGAAGCGCGACGCGCCGCGCAACACGAATCAGTCAAAGCGCAGGTCGAAGGCGAGGTTCAAGCCGAGATCGGCGAGCGCGCAGCTACCAAAGCGTCTCGTAATGAGGCGCAAAGAGTTGACGAAGTTGCAGGCGAGTTTCGATCGCGAGCGGTCGATGAGGTCGTTGACACAGAGCGCGAAGTGCAACGTTCGCGTGGCCTGGCGCGCATTTCCCAGATCGTCGATTACATTTTTTACGTAATCTACGCGCTGCTGGCCATGCGTTTTCTATTGGCTCTGCTGGCCGCGCGAAGTAGCGCCGGTTTTGTCCGGTTCATCGTCGCCGTCAGCAATCCGTTTTACGAACCGTTTCGTGGTATTGTGGCAAGCCCACGCACAGACGGTGGCCACACGCTAATGTTACCGATCGTCATTGCGATGGTCGCGTATGTTTTAGCCCACTTGCTGATCAACGCACTCTGGCGCATGCTGGCGCATCGTAAGACTGAGATTTAGGCGCTCAGGCGAATTGACAACCAAATATCAGATCCCGGGCTCCGCACAACGCTAGCCTTGTGAACCCCGCCAGGCCGGGAACGGAGCAACGGTAGCAACGGCAGCGTGTGTTGCGGGAAAGTCCGGGGTCTGGCCAGAGGAGGTTTACTCGATGAAAAAAGTCTCCGTGCTCACAGGGGTTCTTGTCACTTTACTTCTCTCCTCCTTAACAACTCTCGCTCAAATTCAGTCGCGTGAAGACGTGCTGAAGGAAATTAACGCCAAACGCGCCGAGTTGGCGGACCTCGAAAAAGCTTTTCTCTCGCCTGCTGAAGAAGATCAGGTACAGTTTTCACACTTCCTGCGCACACCGAATACCGGTCTGGTCCGTCTCCTGCCGCGCCAGAAGTTCGACAGCGACGTCTACAAGGAAAATCAGAAAAGCATCACGCTGCGCGGTGGTGGCGCTTTTTACTCGTTCAGCCGCCTCACGCACGAATACGGTGGCGGTAGCGACCTCGCACTCGATCAAGGTCAATTCTGGGTTGGTTTTGCCGGAACAGACTACGGCTTTTTCACGAACCTCGGCGACGTTCCCCTGGAAAGTGTCAGTGTAGAAACTCCGGCAGCCGCGGTTTTTGGCGCCTACAAAGCCGCGAAGGACGAAGCGGCGGCGAAAACCGAATATCGGCGACTCGTATCCGCCGTCGACCTCGGCGGCGTACCAATCAGAAGCCGTGTGCCAGTTCGTTTGAATTCAACTTATTTGCTGCGCTCCATCGGCCACTTGCGGTCTGATGTGCTCGTCGCTTTCAAAGTCGTGCGCATGGACTCCGACGGGAGCGTGACGATCCTTTGGAAGTTGTTGCAGATGTACGAGACTCCGGCCGTTAAACGGTCTGCACCTGCCGTCGCGGGGTAAGCCGAAACACTTCAACGCTCGACATGACGGCCTGTCAGCTCCCCGAGGCCGACGGGAGGTCTACGATGAAAAGATTCTACGTTGCCGCAACGTTACTGCTGCTGCTCGGTTCGTTAACGGCTCTGGCACGCACCCAGTTGTCCGAAGATCAGAAGAAGGCGGCTGAGGCCAGACGAGCCGAATTCAAAAAGAAGTCTCAAACTCTTGTGGCCTCGGAAGAAGACCGTGCGAAATACGCCGACTTTCTGAAGGCGCCCCACACAGGCCTGATCCGCTTGCTGCCTCGCGAAAGATTCATCACTGAAGCGTACGTGGACAGAAAGAAGCGAGCAGTTCCCGCAACACTCAGCTCATTTCCCCGGAACGACTCTACCGACCTCGCTGGCTCGGTTCCGGCTGCGATGACTCCTGGACGAGCGCCAACGGACAGCGGCGGCCCCTCAGGACCGACTTTGACAAACGCTGGGGACCTGCCACGTGTCGACCCTGCTCAGCCTGACAATCGCGGCCGCGCACGCGACGGAGGCGCGTATTATTCCTTCACGCGATTGACACACGAATACGGATACGGCAGTGACCTGTCACTCGAGCGTGGTCTGTTCGGGGTTGGATTTGCCGGGGCAGACTACGGCTTCATTACCAACCTTGGTGACGTGCCGCTCGAAAGCATCACTCTGGACACACCCGAAGCAAAACCCCTGGCAGCGTATGCCCCGCCCAAACAGGAATCGGACGCAAGATCGGAACAGCGTCGCTTCAAGATGGGCGCAGAGCTCGACGGCGTGACAGTAAAAAACCGGGTGCCCATGCAGGCGAATTCGACTTATTTGCTGCGCGCGATAAACTATGACCAGGCCGACGTGCTGGTTGCTTTCAAGGTAGTAGAAATAGACTCAGAGGGCACTCCGCTCATACTTTGGAAGCGGCTCAAGCGCTATTCAACGCCACCGCTGTCTCGTAACTAAATCTTCGAGGGGAAAACACGAACGCTCAACATGGCCTATCAAGTAATCGCGCGCAAGTGGCGCCCACAAACGTTTGACGAAGTAACAGGCCAGGAGCCGATCACCCGCACCCTTCGCAATGCTATCGAGCAGCAACGCCTGCATCACGCGTATCTCTTTTCCGGTGCGCGCGGCGTTGGCAAAACCACCAGCGCTCGGCTGCTCGCCAAAGCGTTGAATTGCCACAAAGCCTCGCAACCCACGCCGGCGCCGTGTCGCTCTGACGATCCGAATCAATGTGCTTCGTGCGGCGAGATCACGGAAAGCCGTTCGATCGACGTGCAGGAGATCGACGCCGCGTCAAACACGGGTGTCGACAACGTGCGCGAGGCGATCATCGCCAGTGTCGGCATCGCGCCCGCGCGCGATCGTTACAAGATTTTCATCATCGACGAAGTTCACATGCTCTCGGGCGCAGCCTTCAACGCGTTGTTGAAAACGCTCGAAGAGCCGCCGCCGCGCGTCGTCTTCATCATGGCGACGACCGAACGGCACAAGGTTCCGGAAACGATTTTGTCGCGTTGCCAGCAGTTTG
>DASUOZ010000182.1:0-3495 GCA_036276375.1 Pyrinomonadaceae bacterium
CTTCGCCGAACGGCTCGCACGCGGACCGGCGTTCGCACTTGGCAAAACAAAAGAGATGCTGAACCGCGAGCTGCACATGGACTTCGAGTCGGCACTCGAGAGCGAAGCGCAGGCGCAGGCGATCTGCATGCAGCATCCTGATTATCGTGAAGCTTACGAAGCGTTTGTCGCGAAACGCCCTCCGAGGTTCAAATGATCGAACTGCCGTTCTTTACTCCCGAGCATCGCAATCTCGCGCAGGTAGTCGGCCACTTTGTGTCTCGCGAGATCGAGCCGCATGCCGGAGTTGAAGATGACGTCGAAGGGCTGGCGCGTCATTTTGTTGGTCTGCTCGCGGGCGCCGGACTCTTGAACTACGCGGTGGCGGCGCCGAAACTCGACATCCGCGCGCTTTGTTTGATTCGCGAAGCGCTCTCGTACTCTTCTTCGCTGGCGGATCTCGCGTTTGTGATGCAGGGTTTGGGAACTTACGCGATCGCGCAGGCGGCGCCGGATCACGTACGCGATTTTTGGCTGGCGCGCGCGCTCCAGGGCAAAGCGATCGCCGCGTTTGCTTTGACCGAGCCCGAGGCGGGTTCAGACGTCGCTTCGCTCAAGACGGAAGCGCGTCGTGACGGTGAAACTTATCTCATCGACGGCCGCAAAAGATTTATTTCAAACGCCGGCATCGCTGACTTCTACACTGTCTTCGCTCGCACCGGCGCTCGCGATGACGGGCGCCCGCTACTTTCGGCGTTCGTCGTCGGTTCGAAGATGCAGGGCTTCAGTCTGGTCGAGCGAACGTCGCTGATTGCCCCACATCCAATTGGCGAGATTGCGTTCGATGGGTGTCGCGTGCCCGCCGAAGATATGGTCGGCAATGAAGGCGACGGATTTCGTTTGGCGATGGAAACGCTCGACACGTTTCGCGCGAGTGTGGGCGCGGCTGCGTGCGGCATGGCGCGACGCGCGCTCGACGAAGCGATCCGTTACGCCTCGACGCGCAAACAGTTTGGCCGCCTGTTGTGTGAACACCAACTGGTCCAGGAAAAACTCGCCGACATGGCCACGGAGCTCGACGCCGCCCGCCTGCTCGTCTATCGCGCCGCTTACCTCCGCGACACAACGCAAGGGCGGGTCACGCGCGAAGCGAGTGAAGCGAAACTCTTCGCCACCGAGGCCGCGAATCGAATCATCGACAGCGCCGTGCAGATTCACGGCGGCGCCGGCCTGGTGCGCGGCAGCGTGGTCGAGCGCCTCTATCGCGACGTCCGCGCTCTGCGCATCTACGAAGGCACTTCGGAAATACAAAAGCTCGTCATCGCGGGCCAGTTGCTGCGCGAGAATCGCGAAGGCACTAGCGCATGAAACGTTATCCGCAGATTACACAGATTTGTAGAGGTAATCTGTGTAATCTGTGGATTGCTTTCTGACTCTTTATGAAGATCAATATCATAGGTGGTGGGCCGGCGGGGTTGTATTTTGCGATCCTCATGAAGAAGGCTGAGCCGGGGCGAAGGATTCAGATTTTTGAGCGCAATGGACCGGACGATACGTTCGGTTGGGGCGTCGTGTTTTCCGGGAAGACGCTCGCGAATTTGCGCGCGGCGGATGAAGAGTCGCACGCCGAGATTACGAAGCAGTTTGAGGCTTGGGACAACGTCGACGTGGTCCATCGCGATGAGAAGATCTCGATCCACGGAAACAGTTTCTCCGGGATCGCGCGCTTGCAACTGCTCAAAATTCTACAACGTCGCGCGGAGCAGTTGGGCGTGGACATCAGTTTTCGTACCGAGATTAATGACGTCGAGGCATTGAGAAACGAGTGCGACCTGCTGGTAGCAGCCGACGGGGTGAACAGCACGGTCCGTCTTCACTACGTCGAACAACTCAAACCTAACCTCGATCTGCGCGCTCATCGCTACATTTGGTACGGCACAAATCAGTTGTTTCACGGGTTGACGCTGACGTTTCGCGAGTACGCCGCCGGCACGTTCGCCGCCCACTCCTACAAGTTCAACAAACAGACGAGCACGTTCATCGTTGAATGCGATCCGCAAACCTGGAAAAAAGCCGGGTTCGAACAGATGTCGGCCGATCAGACGAGGGCGTATCTCGGCGACGTCTTCGCCGCGGACCTACACGGATTTCCGCTTCTGTCGAATAACTCAAAGTGGATTCAGTTTCTCCTCGTCAAGAATGAGAATTGGTCTTTCGAAAACCTCGTGCTGCTTGGCGACGCCTTGCACACTGCTCACTTCTCGATCGGTTCGGGCACGAAGCTCGCGATGGAGGACGCGATCGCGCTCGCTGAGTCGTTTCAACAAACGAGCAGCGTAAGCGAAGCGCTCGCGCAATTCGCCAATCTACGCCGGCCCGTGATTGAGGAGTATCAATCCGCTGCTTTCGAAAGCATGTTGTGGTTTGAGCAAGCGCGTGCCTACATGCACCTGAGCCCGATGGATTTGGCCTTCAGCGTGATGACGCGCAGCGGCAGAGTCACTTACGAAGATTTAAAGCGGAGAGCGCCCGAGTTCATTCAAGCTTACGAAGCGGGCAAAAAGTCACTGACGCCACGCAGGCGGCTCTAACCGGCGGCGGCCTTCATCAACCGTCGCGATTCCGGGCTCGTTGAGATCCACGCGGTCCCAAAGCTTACAAGTCACTGGCCGATGCGCCTGATCCAGCGCCTCGCAGTAGTTCGTATAAGTGCAACGCCGCACTTCAGCACCGCGCCCAAGCCGTACCTTCACCGGCCAATCCGGATCCGCCAGCGCCTGGCGCGCCATGGCAACGATATCCGCCTGGCCCATCCGCAAAATCTCTTCGGCTTGTTCAAAGGTTGATATGCCTCCGGCGGCAACCACAGGCGTTCGAAATCCCGCTGCTTTCACGGCACGATTGATCGCGTCGACCAGCGGAACGCTCCGCCCGAATGGACCAGTCTCATCGGAGAGCACCGTCGGCATGCACTCGTAACCGCTCTGACCCGTGTAGGGATAAACTGCCTGGCCCACCTTCGGCTGTTGCGCGTCTTCAAACTTGCCGCCCTTCGACAGCGACAGGAAATCAAATCCTGCGCGGGCGAATTCTTTTGCGTAATAGATCGCGTCGTCCACGCGACTTCCACCTTCAATCACTTCATCCGCGAGAAAACGCACGCCGACAACGTAATCGTCACCAACGCGATTGCGGACGGCACGAAACACTTCGAGCGGCAAGCGAACGCGATTCTCAGGCGAACCGCCGTAACCATCTTCACGATTGTTTTGCCGGCTCAGAAAACCCGCCATCGTGTAGGCGTGTGCGTAGTGAAGCTCGACGCCGTCGAATCCCGCTTGACGGGCACGCACCGCCGCCGCCGCGAAGATCCCGGGTAACTCCTGCGGCAGACGTTTGATGTGTTCCAGGTGTGTATCCGTGACGCGCTCGCGGTAGCCGAAGTTAAGCGCCTCCAGCTCCCTCGACGAGAGGATTTTCTCTAAAAATCCCTCTCCCACAGACTCTAGAAAACTA
>DASUOZ010000183.1:0-3354 GCA_036276375.1 Pyrinomonadaceae bacterium
ACACATCGCCATCCTCGCTCGAGAGATACAATTTTCCGTCAGCGGCGATCGGTGAGGCGCTAAATGAGCTCGGTAGTCGCTGCTGATAAACGAGCTCGCCGCTTGTCGCGACATACGCGCTGAGCACACCGTTGTCGGCGAGAGCGTAAAGCAGATCACCATAGATGATCGGCGTTGGCGTGTACGGGCTGCCTTTCGCTGTGCTCCAGGCGAGGAACGCGTTCTTGTCTTCGCCCGACTTGAGCGAGATGTCGCCGGCCGCGCCGGGACGAAACGCGTACATCGGGCGTCCCGGCGGATAGCCGCCGGTGATGTAAATGAGATCGCCGGCGATGAGCGGCGCCTGCATCTTCACTTGCGTGTCGTTGTCCGCGAAGCGCCACAGTTCCTTTCCGGTGAGTGGGTCGTAGCTGCGAATGTAGCGACCGCCGTTGGCGATCAGTTCCACGCGATTCTTCCCCTCGTAAATCGTCGGCGTGGTCCATGAGGTGATCTCGTTGCGCTCGACGCGCCACGCTTGTTTGCCGTCTTTCAAATTGAACGCGGCGATGAACGACTGCTTGTGACCGTCTGCCTGGACGATCACGAGATCGCGGTGGATGATGGGACTACTCGAATGTCCCCACGACGACTCCTTATCGTCCCACAGTCCGGGATTCAGCACGCCGAGATCCTGTTTCCATAGCAACTTGCCGTTCGTGTCGTAACACGCGAGCCCTTCGGAGCCGAAAAGCGCGACAACGTAACGGCCGTCGGTGACCGGCGTGGAGTTGGCCTGCGTCGCTTTCACGTGTCGCCGGGCGCGCGGTACGCCTTCGTACGCTTTGTTGGACCACAGTATTTGGCCGTTTCGTTTGTCCAGCGCGTAGATCATCCACGTGTGTTTGGCTTCGTCGGTGGCGAGATCGATACCGCGATCCTTCGCGCTGAAGCCGGCTTTCGCGTCGCTGCTGATCGCGGTGATCACGAAGATCTGGTTACCCCAAACGATCGGGCTTGCGTGCGAAAGGCCGGGGATGGCTGTCTTCCAAAGCAGGTTTTGCGACTTTTCAGCGTCCCAGGTGGTGGGCGGTTTTGTCCCGTCGGCGACTCCCGACGCATTCGGTCCGCGAAACGAGGGCCAGTTTTGTGCGTTGGTGGTTATTGCCGAAAGCGTAAGTAGCGAAAGGAAGAGAACTGAAAGGGTCAGTCGTTTCATAATTTTCGTCCGTACCTTGTTGCGTACGATATGTCAAACGTCACGCCGGAGGCAAAACAGATTCGCCAGTGTCGTAGTTTTGTAATTTCTGTTTGTAGAAAGTCCATTCGCACGCGCAGTGTGATTAGATAGCGCACGGCGGAATGTTGTTCTAAAAGGAAGTTGAATGAAATCAGAATCACGGGACGAGACGCAATGGGCTCAGGCGGCTCAGGCGGTTCAAGGGGCGAGAGAGAAGCTTGGCGTTAATTGGGCGAATGGAATCTTTCTTATAGTTGCACATGTGGCGGCCGTGGCCGCACTTTTTTTCTGGAGCTGGCCGGCCGTGATTACGGCGGTTGTTCTTTATTGGGTAGGCGGGAGTCTCGGAATCGGCATGGGATATCACCGCCTACTCACGCATCGCGGTTACAAAGTTCCCAAACCAGTTGAATACTTTCTCGCGGTCTGCGGCACGCTCGCGCTTGAAGGCGGTCCGATTCAGTGGGTCGTCACGCATCGTATGCATCACGCGCACGCAGATCGTCCCGGCGATCCACACACACCTCGCGATGGCGGCTGGTGGGCGCACGTCGGTTGGATACTGTGGGGCACCGCACAGAATCACGAACCGGCCACGATCGCGCGCTACGCGCCGGACTTAATAAAGGACCCGTTTTATCGTTGGCTGAATCGCTTTTATTACGTTCCGCTGCTGTTAGTCGGGGTGTTGCTCTTTGTTTATGGGGGTTGGGGCGTATTGCTGTGGGGAGTTTTCCTGCGGCTGACACTCGCGCTGCACGCCACCTGGCTCGTCAATTCGGCCACTCATTTGTGGGGCAAAACACGCTTCGAAACGGATGATGATTCGCGCAACAGTTGGTGGGTAGCCCTACTGACGTTTGGGGAAGGCTGGCACAACAACCATCACGCTCATCCGACCTCAGCCCGTCACGGTCTGCGTTGGTACGAGATCGACTTGAACTGGATGGGTATTCGCGCGTTGCAGTTACTCGGACTCGCGCACGGTATCAAACGGCTTCGTTTCAACCCCGCCGCGTCCGCGTGGCAGTTGGTGAGCAGTCGCGTGCGATCTCAGGTCAGTAGTACTGATAAACCAGTCGGAAACGAGATTTGAGTGAGGATCAGGAGCAAGTGTCTAGTCACTTGCTCCTGCCTGCTTGAGCACTCCAACCACTTCATCGTGGTTGCCTTGAACCGCTAACATCAGCGCGGTCTTACCGTCTTCGTCTTCCACGTTCACGTCGGCGCCGGCGGCAATCAACACGCGAGCGACATCCTCATGACCGTAACGCGCGGCTTCGAGCAGTGGCGTGGCGCCTTGCTCGTTCGTCGCATTGACGTCCGCTCCCGGGCCGGAAACTAACGACCTCACCATGTCTGTATTACCTTCAATTGTGGCGCGGAAAAGCGCGTCGGTCTGCGCGTTGCGAACGGGCCGCTGTCGGGCGCAACTTCCAAAGATTACGCAGAGCGCGAGCACGGCGCCTATTGCCACTGACTTCTTCATCTCTTCACCTGCCTGTTCTAACCTTGCTCTTTTGCGTCAACCGGAAGACCCGCTTGCTGCCAGGCATCAAAGCCGCCGAAGAGCGGATGCACATTCTTCCAACCGTGTTCCATCAGTTTTTGCGCCAAACTGGCGCTTGAAGCTTCATGCGGTCACGTACAGTAAGTAATGACGGTGCGGTCGTGGGGAACTTCGTCCAGATGTTGTTCGACCTCGTTCGCAGAAATGCGGATGGCGCCGGGCAGCTTGGTGTCTGCTTCACCCCACGCCTGCGGATTGCGCGTGTCGACGAACGTAAACATCTCCCCGCGTTCCAAACGCTCTTTTACTTCATCAACGGTAACTCTCGTTACTTCCATCACTCCCTCCTCAGCAGCGAAGCGCACCTGTCAGCGCGACAGCCCGGTTGTGCGGGCTGAAGTTGATCGCTGAAGGTTCGCGTGCCTGCAAACTACTTCTTTGTCGCCGTCTTTCGGGACCGTGATTTCGATCCTGAAGCGGCTTTCTTACTTCCGCCCTTCTTCGCGGCTTGCGATCTGGTTCTCTTTGCCGCGGTCGACGCCGATTTCGTTTTGGAGGCCGACTTCGAAGCGCCTTTCTTTGCGCTCGCGCTCTTGCCGGCGGCGCTTTTTTGTTTCCGGTTCTT
>DASUOZ010000184.1:0-2120 GCA_036276375.1 Pyrinomonadaceae bacterium
GGTGCGGATACGCAGATAAAAAACCGCGTCCGGCACGAGGGCCATGCCGTAGATTTTGCGAATCCAAATGGGATCGACACCGCGCACCTCGGCGCGTGCGATCGCCGAGTAAATGTAGCGATCCGTCAGGACCACGAAACCCGCGCGCAAGGCCGGCAGCATTTCGTTTTCGAGGCGATCAATAAAGTCCGTCGCGTAGAACAACTGCATCGTGAGCCGGCCCAGCGTGGTTCCCGACTTCGCTTCCTTGATGCCGCGCCCGGCGAGAATCGATCGCGTCATACCGGTGTCCAGCACTGCGTGGCCGCGCGACTCGAGCCATGTGCGCAACAGTGCGATGTGCGTGGAGCGGCCCACGCCGTCAGTGCCTTCGATAACGATCAGCTTGCCGCTGTATTCTTCCTGTTCCACGCCAGGTAAAGGCGTTCCGTAGAATTGCATCTGGTTAATGTGCTCTGCTGCGTTTATTGCGGTTGAGATGTGGTCCAATCAACATGCGCATCTCTCGTTGCTGGCGCTCGATCGATCGGCTGGCGTCGATGACGGTCAAACCAAATTCGGCGACCATGCGATCGTACTCCTCGAGAATCTTGCCCTGAAAAATCGTGAAACTCTCTTCCGGATCGTCGGACCAGCCGACGTCCATGCCTGCTTCGTAATATTTTAAACTTGGCCTGCCGGAGACGATACGATCGATGGCGACGTTGAGTGGCGCTCTGAAAAAGAAAGCCATCGTCGGTTTGACGGCGAATGAATAAACGTCGCGCACCCATGCGCGATCGCAGCCGCGCGCGACGTCGCGTGCAAAGGCCGTGTAGATGTAGCGGTCGGCGAGCACGATGGCGCCGGCTTTGAGCGGCGGAATGATGTCGCGCTCCGTGCGGTCCGCGAAGTCGGTCGCATGCAACATTGAAAAGGTCGCGGGCGTGAACAGGTGGCGTTTCTTGGCGCGTTTTGTCGTATCCTTAACGAGCGGCGATGAGTTCCACTCGGAGAAGAAAACCGGGTAGCCTTCGGCCTTCAACCATTGATAGAGCAGGGCTAATTGGGTGGATTTGCCGCTGCCGTCGGTGCCTTCGACCACGAAGAGTTTGCCGGGAAATTGGTGCTGGCCATAGGAAATCATAGGCGCAAGAGCCTAGGCTATCTTTGTTACAAGAATGTAAAGCCCAAGCGTCTTATATTGTTTGTTTATGAGAACCTTGTACCTCTTACGACATGCCAAATCAAGTTGGAAGGACGCGTCTTTGGCCGATTTTGAGCGTCCGTTGAAGGGTCGTGGACGCGACGCGGCGGAGGCGATGGGCCGCTTTTTGGCCTCGAAAAAAATAAGTATTTCCGTGCTGATCAGCTCGCCGTCGGTGCGTACGCGTGAGACGGTCGACATCCTTCTCAAGCACGCCCGGCTTCAGGTCGAGCCACTGTTTGACCAGCGCATTTACGAAGCGAGCCTCGCGACGCTGGTTCAGGTCGTCTCGGAGATTCCGGGCGACAAAAAGACCGCAATGCTCGTGGGCCACAATCCGGGGCTTGAAGAGTTGCTTGCTTTCCTGGCTCACGAGACGAGGCACATGCCGACCTGCGCGCTGGCGCGGATCAGTCTTGATGGTGTTAGTTGGAAAGAGGTGGGAAGAGGAACAGGCAAGTTGGAGTGGTTCGTCACGCCGAAGGATCTGGCTGATGAGTGAGGTTGTTACGTTGATTAACGGTTACCTGTTGGTGTGCGATGACGGCTGGCCGCGTGGTTCGCAAAATCCCTGAACGTAGTTCCACCGATCGCCCGCCAGTCGTTTACGCGAGGGGGCTTACGCAGGTAAGCGCTGAAACTTTCGAGTGTCCGCGCCGCGTCTCGCTGGCTGACTGAGAGAAGTGCCGCGCTTCCATCTCCGCCGACTAAATGTCGTCCTCCAGTTTTCTCCATGCTTGCAGCGGTCTCACCGAGACGTCGAACTCTGTTTAGGCACACCCAAAGAATCAATCGTGAGCTCCCTGTCGCCAATAGCGATAACCTCCATTTTGCCGGTGCCGCACAAGCAGGTCATCCTAGAAGCCTTCAAGCCATTCAGGATCGGTGATCGGAGGGCTATCTCGTGATTCCAACTTCGCGCGGCCCTTTTCCT
>DASUOZ010000185.1:0-9708 GCA_036276375.1 Pyrinomonadaceae bacterium
GGTTACGGGCTGTCGCTGGAAGACGAGCTCAAGATTCTTCGCGCGATCAAACGCCTGGACCGAGAGACCGCTCTCCGTTACGTGCCGACGTTTCTCGGCGCGCACAGCATTCCGCCGGAGTATCGTGCGCGACGCGAAGAATACGTTTCGTTGCTGATCGACGAGATGTTGCCGCAGATCGCGCGCGAGAAACTGGCCGAGTTCTGCGACGTGTTTTGTGAACAGAACGTGTTCACGACTGACGAATCGTGGCGCATACTCACCGCGGCGCGTTGTCACGGCCTGGGCGTGCGGATTCATGCGGATCAACTTTCGCTCGGCGGTGGCGCGAAGCTGGCCGCGGAGTTGAGTGCAACGACCGCGGATCATCTGGAACACACGGACGCCGAGGGAATCGCGGCGTTGAAGACAGCGGGCGTGCAGCCGGTGCTATTGCCGGGTTCGGTTTACGCGCTCGGTTCTGCGCGTTATCCGGCAGCACGCGAGATGATCGACGCGGGTTTGGCAGTCGTGCTGGCGACAGATTTCAACCCCGGTTCGTCACCGACGCCTTCGCTGCTGACCATCCTCTCGATCGCGGCAACGCACATGAAACTGACTCCGGCCGAAGCGATCACGGCCGCCACAATCAACGCGGCCTACAGTTTGAATCGCGGCCACAAACTCGGCTCGCTCGAACCCGGCAAGATCGCCGACTTTGCTATTCACGACACTGCCGACTACCGCGAGCTCGCTTACTTCTTCGGCGTGCAACACGTTTGGAGAGTTTATTGCGGTGGAAAACAATCCACCGATTTCCCTGTATCTGCGTAATCTGTGGATGAAAAAAAGCGGTTGACGGTTACCTGACGCTACCTTATGATCCACCCCAACACTGGAAAGGAGGTGATTCTAAAATTTATGAGTTCTTATCACAGTGAGGTGGCTGCGGCCTGACCTCTGAACCAGCTAAACCGTTAGGATTCTGGTTCGGTAGTCTTACTGCATAGTGCTCCTCCTTTCTGGACGGCACACAGTCAGCCTCAGGCCAATCCCAACAGTTCACCGAAAGCCGTCCACGACTGATCGTGGACGGCTTTTTATTTTCTGCGAGCTCTGTTGAATTACGGACGTGCGGGAGTCGGAGACGGCGTTGGCGCTGCTGCCGGTGGCTGTTGCTCCGACGGTGGAATCACTGCCGGATTTGGTTGCTCGGGCGACGAGTGGAGATGAATCGCTTTCCACGCCGGCCCGACTTTTCGAAAGACCAGCGTCATACGACCGGCGGCCGTTTCCGGAGTGCCTTTGTAGTTTTGTGATTGCGTCCAGACGCAGGTCACCAGCGCGGCGTTGACTCCGAGCATGGTGACGTTGACGTCGCGTACTTCGAGTTTGACGTCCTTGATTTCCGGATAGGAACTCTCGCGATTCTTGCGCATCTGTTCCCAGCCTTTGGTAACGGTGCCGTTGTAGTTGAAGAGATTGAGTTGCGGTGAGTTCCAATAAACGTCCGTTACGAGTTTGACGTCAGCACGCCTGATGCCCTCGAGCAGCTTGTTGAAAGCTGCGCGCACTGCTTCCGGGCCGGTCGGCGCGGTTTGCTCGGTTTGTGACGCCGCTGTTGTTTTCAGCGGCGCTTTGGTCTGGCCGAGAGCCAGCGAAAAATTCAAGAAAACAAGACTCAGGACCAGTGCAAGGTTTTTCATAATCTCTCCTTAAAAACTGACGTCTCTTAAAGTGACCAGGGAATTCCGCTGCGCAGGCGTTCAACGGAAGCGTCTCGTCCCAGCACATCGAAGATTTCAAACATTGGCGGCCCGACCGCCTGGCCAGTCAACATCGTGCGTGAGGCGTTGATTAATAATCCTGCTTTCACACCCGCTTCATCGGAATAAGCACGCAGCGCCGCTTCAGCAGTTTCCGCGTTGAATGGCTCCACAGTTTCGAGTTTGTCTGCAAGACCGTTCAGGAGCTCGCGTAGACGCGCCTCATTGCGCAGGTTCTTGTTGACCGCCTCTTCTTCGAAATCGAAATCGTCCGAGAAGTAGGCGCGGCCCTGCGCTGAGAAATCTTTCAGCGTAAAGAAACGCCGGCGAATCAGATCGACAGTCCTGACGAACCACTCGCGATCCTCGTCATCATACTCCTCGCGCCACAACTTGTTCGCGCGCAGTTCCGCCTTTACCATTGGCAACAGCTCTTCGATCGGCATCGTGCGAATGTATTCCGCGTTCATCCACAGCGCCTTATCGTCGGTCCAACGCTGCGGATCGTTCTCGTGGAAGTTGAAGATCGCGTTTGCCCGGCCGATGCCTTCGAGCGAGAAGTATTCGATCAATTCCTCTTTGCTGAGTATTTCTTTCCCTTCCGGCGGCGACCATCCGAGCAGCGCCAGAAAATTCCGAAACGCCGCCGGCACAAAGCCACGATCGCGATACGTCGTCAGCGAAACCACTTCACCGTGCTTTCGTTTCGAGAGCTTGCCTTTGTTCGGCGCGAGAATCAGTGGCAGGTGCGCAAAACGCGGCACGGGCGCACCCAACGCGTCGTAAAGCAGGATCTGTTTGTGTGTGTTCGTGAGATGGTCCTGGCCGCGAATGACGTGCGTAATGCCCATCTCGATGTCGTCGATCACGACCGACAGGTTGTAAAGCGGGTGACCATCGGAACGTAACAGCACGAGATCCTCGATCTCCGAATAACTGCGCTCCTGTGGTCCATAAACGATGTCGTCGAATCTTGTCTGACCCGGCTCCGAAACTTTCAAACGGATTGCAAACGGCTCGCCCGCGGCGGCCCGACGGTCTGATTCGGCTTGCGGCAGATCGCGGTAGCGATTGCTGCGGTGGTCCCCACCTTCCGCGGCTTGTGTGCGCGCGCGTTCGGCGATGTCTTCCTTGACGCTGTTGTCGTCGCGTTGCTCTTTGGGTGTGAAGTCTCGATAGGCTTTCCCTTCGGCGACCAGACGCTCCGCGGCGGCACGATGTTGCGGCGCCTTGTGCGACTGGAAAACGAGTTCTTCGTCGTAATCGAGTCCGAGCCACTCGAGCCCTTCAATGATCGAGCGCGTCGACTCTTCGGTTGAACGTTGGATGTCCGTATCCTCGATACGCAGGAGAAACTTGCCACCAGTCTTGCGGGCGTAGAGCCAGTTGAAGAGAGCGGAACGCGCGGCGCCAATGTGCAGGTAGCCGGTTGGAGACGGAGCGAAGCGGACGCGAACAGTCATAATAAAAAGTAGTCAGCCATCCGTGGGGACAACTGACTACTGGAATGTCTGGCGGAGATGACAGGATTCGAACCTGTGAAGGGCTTTTGACCCTTAACGGTTTAGCAAACCGCCGCCTTCAGCCACTCGGCCACATCTCCGTGCCGGATCAGGCGAAGTCCAATTCTAGTCGCCATCGGCATATTGTCAAGGTAAGGTAGAATCGTCACGTGCCTGAATTTTCCCCGACTCGCCGCCGTTTCCTCAACGGTTTAGTTGCGGCGCCGCTGATGGCTGTCGCGGCCACCTCAGCCTACGCGAGTTTGATCGAACCCTATCATTATTGGATTTCTGAAACCGACGTTTTCATTCGCGACCTGCCCGAGCGCTTTGAAAACTTCCGCATCACCCAACTGACCGACATTCATCATAGCCGCATTCTCGGCATCGACCAGGTGAGCCACGTCGTCGAACTGGCCCAGCAGACGAAGCCGGACATGTTTGTGCTCACCGGCGACTACACGACTTCCTACCGGCGCTTCATCGAACCCTGCGCCGAAGCGCTCGCGTCGTTGAACGCGCCTGAAGGCGTTTGGGCCGTGCTCGGAAACCACGATCACTACACGGATCCGGAACTGACGATGCGTTCTTTGCAGCGCCGGCACATCGCCGTGCTCGAGAACGCACACACGACACTGCAGCGCGGACCCGATTCACTTCAGCTTTCCGGCATCGACGACTGGACGTGGAATGCGGTCGATTGGACGCGCGCTTTCACCGGATTGAAACCGGCGACACCGACGGTCCTGCTGTCGCACCAACCGAGCGTGCTCGACTTCGAACAAACCCGCCACGTCGCGTTGATTCTCAGCGGTCACACACACGGCGGTCAGGTACGGCTGCCCGGTTTGGGCGCGCCCGCGCGGTTTGCAACGAAGGACCTGAAATACGATCGCGGGCTGTTTCGACGTGGGGAGACGCAGCTTTACGTCTCGAGCGG
Source organism: Pyrinomonadaceae bacterium (assembly GCA_036276375.1). Classification (GTDB taxonomy): domain Bacteria; phylum Acidobacteriota; class Blastocatellia; order Pyrinomonadales; family Pyrinomonadaceae; genus PSRF01. Next base: position 4,188 of record DASUOZ010000185.1, read on the forward strand.
CACGGGGATGATTGGCTTGCCGCTGCGGCTGGGCGTGCGTCCGGAGATCGCGGTTTTGCGGCTCAAACGCAAGATTTAGGTTGACGGTCCGCTCGTTGTAGAGTACTTTGTCCCGTGAAGTAGGCTGAAGTGGGGATTAAAAACGGAAGTAGAAGGTACAATGCGGCCACGATGAGCATTCTTGAAAGTATTAACTCGCCTGCCGATCTGCGCGCGTTACCACCGGAGCAGCTGCGCACCGTTTCCGACGAAATTCGCAACTACATTCTCGAGACTATGTCTCGTGTGGGGGGCCACACCGGCGCGTCGCTCGGCGCGGTCGAATTGGCCGTCGCCCTGCATTACGCCTTCGATACGCCGGCCGATCGACTCGTGTGGGACGTCGGTCACCAGGCTTACGCGCACAAGATTCTGACCGGCCGGCGCGAGCTGTTGCCGACGATCAAATCCTACGGCGGCATCAGTGGCTTTTTACGCCGGGACGAATCCGAGTACGACACGTTTGGCGCGGGCCACGCTTCCACGTCCCTTTCCGCTGCGCTCGGCATGGCGATCGCGCGCGATCGCAAAGGCGACGATTATCACGTTGTCGCGTTGATCGGCGACGCCTCGCTCGCGGGCGGCATGGCGATGGAAGCGATCAATCAGGCGGGTCACTTGAAGAGCCGGCTCATTGTGGTGCTCAACGACAACGAGATGTCGATCGCGCCCGCGGTCGGCGCGTTGACGGGATATCTCAATCGCATTCGCGGCGCTCACGGCTATCACCGCTTCAAGGACGAAGTGGAAGAAAAACTGCTCGCGATTCCGACAGTGGGTGAACGTTTGCATCACGCGGCGAAGACCATGAAAGACTTTGTCGCCGCCGCGGTATTGCCCGGCGCCTTGGTCAGCGAGCTCGGTTTCAAGTACATCGGCTACGTCGACGGCCACAATCCGCGCGCACTCGTCGCGGCTTTTAATGAAGCCAAGCACATCAAAGACGGTCCCGTAATCGTCCACGCGCTCACGACCAAAGGAAAAGGCTTTCCGCAAACGGAGCACGAAAGTGAGCCGGACTACTATCGCTGGCACGCGACCGGACCTTTCGACTTAAGAACCGGCAAGCCCATTAAGAGCTCGTCCATAGCACCGACGTACACGGCTGTTTTTGGCGACGTGCTTTGCGAGTTGATGGAGAAGGATCCACAGGTCGTGGCGTTGACTGCGGCGATGCCTGACGGCACGGGCGTGTGCAAAGCGCTCGAGAAGTTTCCGGAACGCTCTTTCGACGTCGGCATTGCCGAGCAACACTGCGTCACGTTTGCGGCGGGCATGTCGTGCGAGGGACTGAAACCCGTCTGCGCGATCTACTCGACCTTTCTGCAACGCGGCTTCGATCAGCTGATCCACGACGTCTGCATTCAGGATCTCAACGTGAAGTTTTGTCTCGATCGCGGCGGCGTCGCCGGCGGTGACGGACAAACGCACCACGGCTTACTCGACATCGCTTACCTGCGCGCCGTTCCCAACATCGTCCTCATGGCGCCGAAAGACGAAGGCGAAATGCGCGACATGCTTTACACGATGCTCGAACACGTTGGGCCTGCGGCGATGCGTTACCCGCGCGGCAACGGCGTCGGCGCGGACATTCAGCGCGAACCGGAACTGCTCGAAATCGGCAAGGGCGAGATACTCCGCGACGGCGGCGAGATCGCCATCGTCGCTTACGGCGCGATGGTTCATCCTTCGCTCGAAGCGGCGGAACAGCTCGCGCACAAAGATCACATTGAGACAACGGTAGTAAACGCACGCTTCGTGAAACCGCTCGATGCGCCGTTGCTGCTCGCGCTCGCGCGGACGAAGCGTTTGATTGTCACGGTCGAAGAGGCTTATCTCGCCGGTGGTTTCGGTTCCGCGGTGCTCGAGTTGCTCGAAGAGAACGGGCTGCAAGACAAGGTTCGCGTAGTGCGCATGGGGATTCCGGACCGCTTGATCACGCATGGCGACGCGAAGTTATTGCTCGCGAAATACGGGCTCGACGCGGACGGAATTTACAATCGCGTGAAAGAGAGTATAGAAGTTCTTGACGAACGCCGCGCGAAGCCCGGGCGCGTGATTTCGTAGCGGACGCGTCGTTTTCGTGCACGAAATCGGAAGCTTTTCGTCCTTTCATCGCTTTAATCCCTGTAAAAACTGCCTTCAGCACGGGGTCTTTATGGTGGCCTCGTGTTTGCTAACTGTTTTAGTCTGATGGAACAACCGCATTTTGACGATGCAATAACGACGTTGACTGCCCGGCCTGTTATTCCTCTGGAAGAAATCGACGCAAGAACAAAACACAGGCGGCGTTGGTTTCTCGGCGGGGCTTTTGCAATCGCGATGCTACTCGGCGCAGCGTCGGCGTTAGCCTCGGCGTATTTCAAGTTGCGGAACGTTCCCGATCCGGAGATTCAGTCAATATTGGTGTCGGAACCTGTTGTCGAGCGTGCGTTACCGACAGTCGAATTTATTCCAGAACGCCCACAGCCGCGTCCGAAGAACAGGGATAATACGGATCAAACTGCACGGATCGCTGAGCCGTCTATCGAGCCTCGCGAACGTCGCCTAAGTGAAGAAGAAGAATTGAGAAGAATCAGAGACGCTGTTTTGAGCGACCAGTGGGAGGAGCGCCGCGCACGTCGTGTCGCTAATCGGGAGCGACGCCGGGCTCAGCACCGCGACCGGGATCTGTCAAACATCGACGAAATTTTCGAGGGACCGCACAGACCGTGATATAGTATCCGCGCCCCGTCGTAAGACTCACATTTTATAAAACGCCCCGACACTTCCTGATAGCGGTCTGATACCGCGTGACGCGGAGAAACGTGGTGACTTGATATGCCGAGACAGATGTTTCGTGAGCGGGAGTGTATCCATCGCGATGAGGGTGCTGAGGGCGACTTTTACAATGGTGTGTTTTACGTCCAGGCGCTGCAACGGCTGCGTGTGGACGATGCGGTAAAGATGGCAGGTAGAGTTAGCTCGTTCTTCTGGTCGGATGCTCCACACATCATCGTCTGGCTGTGTCACGATTGCGCCGCTGAACTTCGTTTGACCGACACGCCAAGGGCCGTAACCAGCGCCTCGCGCAGACAAGCCTGAAGTCATTTTCGATTTTCGATTGTTGATTGGTTCATTCTCGGAACCACCAACAAAACGTGATCAACAATCGACAATCGGCAATCGAAAATCGACAATGTCCGGGTGCGACGTGAACGTATCGACAAACTGCTGGTCGAACGAGGCTTGGCCGAGTCGCGCACGAAAGCGCAGGCAATGGTCATGGCCGGTGTCGTGCTGGTTAACGAGCAGCGCGTCGAAAAACCTTCCGATCAGTTTGTTCCGGACGCAGACATTCGAATCAAACATGCCGACGATCCGACCTCGCGCTATGTCGGGCGCGGAGGATTGAAGCTCGAAGCCGCGCTCAGGGCGTTTGAGATCGACGTGCGCGGGTTGGTGTGTCTTGACGTGGGCGCCTCGACCGGTGGTTTCACGGATTGTTTGTTGCAGAACGGCGCGGCAAAAGTGTTTGCGATCGACGTGGGCCATAATCAGATCGACTGGCGACTGCGAAACGATCCGCGGGTTGAGGTCAGGGAAGGCGTCAACGCCCGCTATCTCAAGCCGGACGATTTTCCAGCGCGCTTCGATCTGGCTGTAATCGACGTCTCTTTCATTTCTGTAATCAAGATCCTCCCCGCGGTAATTACGCTGCTAAGACCGCACGCCTCCCTGGTCGTGCTTATCAAGCCGCAGTTCGAAGTTGGTCGTGGTGAAGTCGGCAGTGGCGGTGTTGTGAGAGACGCGGGGAAAAGGATGAAGGCGGTAAGTGAAGTAAACGAGTTTGCGTCGACGCTGGCCTTGAAAATCGAAAGAACGATCGAGTCGCCAATCCAGGGCGCGGAGGGAAATATTGAATACCTCGCGCATTATTCGTATTATCCGGCCGCAAAACATGTCGTCAATTAAGCGGGTAGGCATAGTCCTAAAACCGCATCAACCCCAAGCTTTGAAGACGATCTGCGAGTTGACCGTGTGGCTGGGCCAACGCGGCATCGAGCTCGTCGGCGGCCCGCAGATCGAACGCGAAACCATCGAACACGAGACTGGCTGCAGCGTTCACGAAGTAGAGCCCGAAGAACTTGCGGCGGCGTCGGATCTGGTGCTGGTGCTCGGCGGCGACGGCACGATGATCGCCACCGCACGTTTGATCGGCGATGAAGAAGTGCCGGTGCTCGGCGTCAATTACGGCGGCCTGGGCTACCTGACCGAGTTTCGTATTGAAGAGCTCTACGAAGCGCTCGAGATGATCCTCGCAGGAAATTTTCGTCTCGATAAGCGAGTGATGCTCGCCGTCGAACTGCACCGCGACAAGGAGATCGTTACGGTCAACCGCGTGCTCAACGACGTGGTCATCAACAAATCCGCCCTCGCCCGAATCATCGAGATCGAGACGTACCTAAACCAGCAGTATGTCAGTTCTTTCCGCGCAGACGGTCTGATCGTGTCCACGCCGACCGGTTCCACCGCCTACAATCTTTCGGCGGGTGGTCCGGTAATTTTTCCTTCGATGAACGCCGTGGTCATCACGCCGATCTGCCCGTTTACGCTTTCCAACCGGCCAATCGTTGTGCCCGACAGCGCGGTGATCGAGCTCTTGATGAAGACGGCAAACGAAGAGGTCGCTTTGACACTCGACGGTCAGGTCGGTTTCCCACTCACGGTGAACGACCGCGTCGTCATTCGTAAGAGCCGCACGACTTTCAATCTGATTCAGCCAAGCAACAGAAACTATTTCGACGTTTTGCGAGACAAGCTGCGCTGGGGCCGATAACCGATGCCTGAAAACAGAGACAACAAACGCCGCACACCTGACCGGTTGGAGCGCGATGCTTTTGAACGCGAAATAAATACCGACCTCGACGAAGAGACTCCGGATAAGCCGAAAGGCATGCCGCTGCATACGAAGATTCTCATCGGCCTCGCGCTCGGTGTGATTTCCGGCGTGCTGGTTAACGAATTATTCGGCGCCGATCACCCTCGCGTCGCTTGGGTGATCGACAACATCACGCAGCCGGTGGGCCAATTGTTCCTGCGTCTGTTGCTGATGATCGTGGTGCTGTTGGTGTTTTCGTCGCTAGTGGTTGGCGTCGCCGGCATTGGCGACATTCGTAAGCTTGGGCGCGTCGGGTTGAAATCGTTTGGTTACTGCCTGGTGATCTCGGCGATCTCGGTCGCGATCGGCATCACCCTCGCAAACACAATCCGGCCTGGTGAACGAATCGATCCCGCTACCTCGGCGGCGCTCCAGCAAAGGTTTGCCGGCGACGCCACGAAGACGGTCGAAGATGCGACCAGGGCTAGCAGCGCGGCGTCAAAGCCATTGATGGCGGTGGTCGAGACGATCGTGCCGAAGAACCCGTTTTACGCAGTCGGCGGCAGAGAAGATCCAAACATGCTGCACACCATGTTCTTCGCACTGGTGATCGGCATCGCG
>DASUOZ010000186.1:0-2108 GCA_036276375.1 Pyrinomonadaceae bacterium
CCTCACACGCCCCTCAAACGTGCGCGTCTGCCAGTTCCGCCACTTCGGCATGAAGTGAGTTTAGAAGGCTGCGGCCATTATAGCCGGATGATTTCAACTAACGAACCGTTACTCGCGCGCAACAACACTACTGACTCGCAGCCGGTGATGCTGCCGGAGCCGACTGTGATGCAGGCGCCGTAGCCGGTGATGCTTGCTCCGCCGGTGTCGGACTCGGGCTCGCCGCAGGCGCACTAGCCGGCGCCGTTTGTAACACCGATCGCGAACCACTGAAGATCGGCAAACCAAGCATCAACGCAATCAACATAAACGCCACCGCCGCGCCGATCGTGATCTTGGCCAGCAAACTCGCCGTGCCGCGCGGGCCGAAAGCCGTGCTCGAGAGCGTGTTTGAGAACAACGCGCCCGCGTCAGCTTTGCCCGGTTGCAGCAGAATCACCACAATCAGGATCACGCACGCGAGAACAAACAATCCGTAAAGTATATAAGTTAACAAGTCAAAAACACTCCGTTTACAAACCCTATGTCCGATAGTTAACGATCTGCGCGAAACTATCGGCTTTCAAACTCGCGCCACCCACCAGCGTGCCATCAATGTCCGCTTGCGCCATCAAACCCTGAATGTTGTCGGGCTTCACTGAACCGCCGTAGAGGATCCGCAACGCGTTCGCCGCGTCTGAAGAATGCCTATCCGCGAAAACGCGCCGGATAAACGCGTGCATTTCCTGCGCTTGCTCCGGCGTCGCTGTGCGTCCCGTGCCGATGGCCCAAACGGGCTCGTAGGCGACGATAATACGGTCGAGATCTGAGGGTGTCAACCCACTGAGGCCGCCGATTAACTGCCCGGAAACAATATCTTGCGCGCTCCCGACCTCGCGCTGAGCGAGCGTTTCGCCCACGCACATGATTACCGTCAGACCCGCCGCAAGCCCCGCCTGAACCTTGCGATTCACCTGCGCGTCCGTCTCTCCGTAAAACTGGCGCCGCTCCGAATGGCCAACGATGACGTACTTCGCGCCAACGTCGCGCAGCATAAACGCTGCGACTTCGCCCGTGTGCGCGCCTTCTTCCTTCTCGGTCGAACAGTCCTGCGCCGAGACTTTTACGTTCGAGCCTTCGAGACGATCGCAAACGGTTTTCAACGCCGTGAACACGGGCGCGATCACCACTTCGCAGTGGTTCGCGTTCGCCACCAGCGGTTTCAACGCCAGCGCGGTCTCAACCGACTCGCTCAGCGTTTTATACATTTTCCAGTTTCCGGCGATTACAGGTTTGCGCATGGTTCGCTAGCGTAAGTAAAACGAGGGGAAAAATAAAAAGCCAGATAAACTAAAAAACCAATCGGAAGAAGACTAACTTTACAAACTTACTTATCGGATAAAGCCGAGACACCCGGCAACTCGTCACCCGCCAAAAACTCCAGCGTCGCACCGCCACCCGTGGAAATGTGCGTGATGCGATCGGCAACGCCGGCACGCGATACAGCCGAAACAGAATCACCGCCGCCGACCACCACTGTCGCGCCACGATCCGCCGCTTCCGCCACGGCTTTAGCGACCCCGATCGTGCCTTCATCAAACGGCAGCTCTTCAAACACGCCCATTGGACCATTCCAGATGATCATGCGCGCGTCCTGAAGCGCGGTCGAAAAATGCGCGACCGTCTCCACGCCGATGTCCATTCCCACCAAACCAATATTCGTAAACTCGATCGGTATCGTCTTGGTTACGATCTTCTGCCCTTTCACCGGCTCGTAACTGTCAACCACCTGATGGTCCGTCGGTAACAGAAACGCAATTCCCTTCTCTTCCGCACGCTGCTTGATCTCCCGCGCGGCGTCGAGCATCGAGTCTTCAACCAGCGACTTCCCAACCGTAAAACCTTCAGCTTTCAAAAACGTGTAGGCCATCGCGCCGCCGATCAAAAGCTTGTCGACGCCGCGCTCGATCAACGCATTGATGACGGGAATCTTGTCCGAAACCTTCGCGCCGCCGAGTATCGCCACAAACGGATGCTCCGGATCACTCAACACTCGACCCAGATACTCAAGCTCCTTCTGCATCAACAACCCGGCCGCCGCTTGCGCAACATGACGCGTGATCCCAGCC
>DASUOZ010000187.1:0-5623 GCA_036276375.1 Pyrinomonadaceae bacterium
GTCTTCCGTTAGTTCGTCGATCGGAATGCCGTTGCGTGGATCGCCGGGGGTCGCGACCATCGGCCTGATCTCGTCGAGATTGATCTCGAAAACAGCGGCGTACTCGGCGTCCGGGTCGCTGAAGGTGAATCCTTTGCGCACTTCCTCAGCGTCGAGATCGCGCGTGCGTACGATGTAATCGAGCGTCACTTCATCCGGCTCGATGATGCCGGTCGTGCCGCCGGCTTCGACGGCCATGTTCGTCAGCGTGGCGCGTTCATCCAGGGACCAGTTGCGTAAATCTTCGCCCGCGAATTCCAGCACTTTACCGATGCCCTTGCTCGTCTTCATGTAGTCGGTCGCGAGGATGTAGAGCATCACGTCTTTCGCGGCGATGTCCGCGCCTTTCTTTCCTTTCAGCACGTAGCGAACGGTTTCGGGCACACGAATGCGAATGTCTTTCGTGTACCACGCGTTTGCCATGTCAGTTGAGCCGACGCCGAAGGCGAAACAACCGAGCACGCCCGCCATGCACGTGTGCGAGTCAGTGCCGATCACGATCTGACCGGGCAACGCGAGATCTTCAACGACGGCGTTGTGGCAGATGGCTTCCGAACCACCTTCCGGACTCTCGCCGTAGAGCTTGATCTTTTGTTGTGACGTAAAACTCTCCTGCGTGGTGGCGAGTCCTTCGGCTCTTTCCAACAGGCCCATCTGGCGGTGCTTCGGCGACATCACGCGGCCGAGGAACGTCAGGTGATCACGAAACGCAAACACCGACTCCGGCTCCGACACGCGCGCATCCACACCTAACGCTTGTTTGAACAACGACTCCGCCATCGGCGTGACGTACTCGTGCGAGAAGCGCACGTCAGCGACTGCAAACAGCGCATCGCCCGGTTTGACGGCTTCAACCCCGATCTTTCCGGCGGTCACAAACGCGTGACGCGCGACGATCTTTTCCACGATCGTCATCGGGCGTGCTTTTGTTTCAAGCGGCGGCGGAGAGACTTTGCCGGCGAGACGCGCCTTGTTGTAGTTGAAGAGCCCGCCGTAGGTGACGATGTCCTGCGAGATTGGATCGAGGCCTTTGGTGAACTCCGCCAGCGCGATCTCTTCGCCCCGCCGGATGCGGTCGATCAGGCTGAAATCGGTTGACGTCAGGAGGCCGATGTTTTGTGAGTTTTGACCGTAGATCTTCTCGATGCTTTTGGCGATTACGAGTTGAATGCCCGCCGCCTGTTCGGCGTACGGCGCGGTTTCGCGCGACGAGCCGCAACCCTTGGAAAGACCCGAAACCACGACCGCGAAGTTGCCGTTTTTGACTTCATCCTTTTGCACGGCGCTTTCGCGCATGCCGACGTAGACGTACTGACCGAGAGTTTCGTCGTAATAAAAACAGACCCAGCCCGGCGTGATTTCGTCCGTGGAGATGTTGCTCATGAGCGGCAGGTCGTCTGCCGCGAGCCGCGCGGCCAAATCGGCTTCCAGCACTGCGGCTGCTTCGCCGGTGGCTTCGAGTTGGCGCCGGATTAGACTGGTATCTTCTGTAAGAAATAGAATACGGCCTTGAAATTTGATATGGTCAGGACGGCGATCAGTTTTGTTTGTCATGTGAGCCGATTATAACCGCAGCCCGATAAAACCTTTAGCGGTCTTTGAAGCGTCTAAGCCAGGACTTGATTAGCGGAGGAAAGTCGAAGATGAAGGGATTTGTTAACAGGTTCGCACTTGCAGCGCTCGTGGCGTTGGCTGTCGGATTTATCGGAGCAGCCCGGTTCGCGGTTGTCGCGCAGGAGACCGACGACCCGGTAAAGATCGCGACCTACAAACGTTTTGTCGATAATCGAGTGCCGAATCCGGACGCCGCGTATCAGGCGGCCCGCGACTACTTGCAGAAGTATCAGAAAGACAAAGACCAGTACACCGATTATCTGTCCAAGTGGGTAGCCGCTTACGAACGCGACGACCGCAAACGCCAACTCGGCGGGCTCATCAATCAGAAGAATTTCACCGAAGCTTACAAGGTCGGGGCGAAGATCCTGGCGGACGAACCTGACTATCTCCGTGCGCAGATCGACCTTGGCTACGCGGGTTATCTCGCCGCTTCTAATAAGGACGAATCGCACAACACGGAAGCGCTCGGTTACGCGCGTAAGGCAATTGCGGCAATCGAGGGCGGTAAAGCGCCGTCGGAATGGGCGCCCTTCAAAGGCAAAGACGACACGCTGGCGTATCTCAACTACGCAGTCGGTTTTCTGACGTTGAAAACTACCCCCGATCAGGCGATCGATTCGTTGATCAAGGCCGCGCAGTACGAGAGTGATATTCGCAAGACGCCGTCGACTTATTACTTCCTCGCCGTCGCCTATGAATCCGGTCCTTACAAAACGATGTCGACTGCGTACCAGAACGAGTTTGCAAACAAACCGGAAACCCCGCAAAGTAAGGCTGCGTTAGAGAAGCTGGGCGTGATGATGGATCGCATAATCGACGCCTACGCCCGCGCCATCAACGTCGCGGGAACCGATCCCAAAACCGAGCAGAGCCGTAAAGATTGGCTGGTGCCGTTGACGAACTACTACAAGTTTCGTAACAACGGCGACGACACGGGACTGACGCAGTTCATCGCCAACGCGATGCAGAAGCCGTTACCTCCAAAACCGACTCCGTAAGATGGTCAAAAGAATCGAAGGAAACGTGACCGACCTCGAGACGCTTCAGCGTCTCGGGCGGGCGCGTGAGTTCATCGACCACTGTTACGATCACCCGCTCAGTCTCGACCAGATTTCCGAAAAAGCCTGCTTCTCGCGTTATCACTTCCTGCGTTTGTTTCGCCAGGCGTTTAAAAAGACACCGCACCAGTATCTGATCGAGCGACGCATCGAGAAGGCGAAGGAGTTGTTGGTGACTGACGAGTTGCGCGTGACGGACGTTTGTTTTGAAGTGGGATTTCAGAGTCTCGGATCGTTCAGCAGTCTGTTCCACAAGTACGTCGGCCACGCGCCGGTCACCTACCGCGAAAAAGCACGGCAACGCGAACAAGCCAAACGCCAGGTCCCCGGCTGCTTCCTGGTGATGTACAACCTCGAATCCGTCTAGGTCGCGCTCCACAAAAAAGCAATTTCCAAGAAGCGCTGCTCCTTCTGCTTTAGCTATTCTTGCGCCCAAGGAGAAACAAGATGATAAGAAAAATGTCCCACGCCACAATCTTTGTGAACAATCAGGACGAAGCGCTCGAGTTTTATCGCGAGAAGTTGGGTTTCCGCGTCCACACCGACGCGATGGTGGGCGAACATTTTCGCTGGCTCACCATCTGCACCAACGATCAACCCGACTTCGAGATCATCCTGATGGAGCCCAAGCCCGGAATGCTCATGGACGACGAGACCTCCGAAAAGCTACGCGCGATCATGGCGAAGGGCGTGCTCGGCGCCGGCGTTTTCAATACCGACGATTGCCACGGAACGTATGAAGAGTTGAAAGCGAAAGGCGTCCAGTTTATTTCCGCGCCGACCGAACGCCCCTACGGCATCGAAGCGGTGTTCAAAGATAATTCCGGCAACTGGTTCAGCCTCACGCAGCCACGTTAGAATAGGGCCGTTATGGCCCGCATCAAATGGATCGAACGCAGCTTCAGTTTCAACTTTCCCGTCGAGCTTTACCCCGAGATCATCGAGCGCGTGCGTGGCGCATCGGCACGCCTCGATGAATATCTCACCTCCGCGCCGGCCGAAATCCTGACCCGGCGCGAGGACGGTCATTGGTCCATCCAGGAAAACGCCGGCCACCTGTTCGATCTCGACGCTTTGACACTCAATCGAATCGAACAGTACGTTACCGGGGTGGACGTCCTGCACGCCGCCGACATCACCAACAAAGCCACCAGTGAAGCGAACTACAACAGCGTTTCCGCGGCGACGATTGCCAGCTCCTTTCGCCGGCGCCGCATTGAAGTCGTAAACCGACTCGAAAGTCTCGACCCGGAAATGTTCGCCCGCAGCGCCATTCATCCGCGTCTAAACATTCCCATGCGCCTCGTGGATTTCGTATTCTTTGAAGCCGAGCACGACGACTACCATTTCACGCGAATTAACGAACTCTTAAAGTTGTTCGGAGGATAATGCGCAAACTAACTCTCGTCCTGGCCGCACTTCTTTCCTTTTCACTCAACACCAACGCTCAACAACTCTCGCTCGACGCAATGATCGAGCGCGATCTGGCGTCGCTGTTGTCGACCTACAAAGCGCTGCACGCCGCGCCGGAGCTCTCGCATCGCGAAGAAAAGACGTCAGCCTTCGTCGCGGGCGAGCTGCGCAAACTCGGCTTCACGGTCACCGAGCGCATCGGTAAATATCAAAACACGCAGTGGACCGGCTACGGCATCGTCGGCGTTTTCAAGAATGGCCCAGGCCCGACGGTGCTCGTGCGTACCGAACTCGACGCGTTGCCGGTCGAAGAGAAAACGGGCGTGCCTTACTCGAGCCAGGTGAAAACGAAGAACGACGCGGGCGTCGAAGTCAGCGTGATGCACGCGTGCGGGCACGACGTTCACATGACGAGTTTCCTCGGCACCGCAAAGTTGCTGACCGAGTTGAAAGACATTTGGAGCGGAACCCTCGTTATGTTGGGCCAACCGGGTGAAGAGACGGGCGACGGCGCCAACGCGATGTTGCGCGACGAGCTCTACACGCGTTTTCCCAAACCCGATTTCGCGATCGCACTGCACGACAAACCTGAGCTCGAAACAGGGAAGGTCGGCTACACGCCCGGATACGCGATGGCCAGCGCCACCTCGATCGATATCACGATTCGCGGCGTCGGCGGCCACGGTTCGGCGCCCGAAAACACGAAAGATCCGGTCGTGACGGCGGCCCAGGTCGTGATGGCGCTACAAACAATCGTGAGTCGCGAAAACTCACCGCTCGACCCGGCGGTGGTGACTGTCGGTTCGATTCACGGCGGCACGCGTTACAACATCATTCCGGACGAAGTGAGCCTGCAATTAACTGTTCGCACTTACAAACCCGAAGTGAGGCAACGCATCCTTACATCGATCGAGCGCATCGTGAAAGGCGTCGCTCTGACAATGGCGATTCCTGAAGATCGCGCGCCGATTGTGAAAGTCAGTGAAGGCACCGGTTCGACGTATAACGATCCGCAGTTGCTCGAACGTCTCGCAGTCGTCTTCAAACAAGCACTCGGCGAGGACAACGTCGTAAAGGTGCCGCCAATCATGGCGAGCGAGGATTTTGGTTACTTCAGTTTGGGCCAGAAGATTCCGACGACGATTTTTTGGCTCGGCGCCTCGGATCCCGCGAAGGTGAAACAGAGCAGAGACTCGGGTGTAGCTTTGCCGGGACTTCATTCCGCGCTCTTCATACCCGTGCCGGAGCCGACGCTACGGACGGGTGTGAAAGCGATGACGTCAGCGGTGCTGGAGTTGATGAAGAAGTAGGGCCACGAAGAGGCACAAGAAGCACAAGAGGAAAAAGAGAAGAGTAGCCCCCTGCCTTGTTTACCTCTCTTGTGCCTCTTGTGCCTCTTCGTGGCTACGGTTTTTTACTTGACGCCCGCGTTGTCGATTCCGACATAAGCATCCGTGCTGTAAAGACCTAACCAGGGGTCGGATCCGGGTGTAAGG
>DASUOZ010000188.1:0-3095 GCA_036276375.1 Pyrinomonadaceae bacterium
AACAACGCTTGCCAAACCTTCCCGTGGGTGGGTCGAGCTTTCCGCCCAATTTTAAGACTCTCTCAATTTGCTGGATTAACAGAGAAAACTATGTCGACAGTCGTTAAGAGAGAATCAACAATTCACGAGTTTGCCAGGCCGATTGAAGTTGCACCCCGATCCCGATCAGAACTTTTCTTTAATCGCGAACTAAGCCTGCTCGAGTTTCATGGCCGGGTGCTCGAGGAAGCCCTCGACCAGCGCAATCCGCTGCTCGAACGATTGAAGTTTCTTTCGATCTTTTCTTCAAACCTCGACGAGTTTTTCATGATTCGCGTTTCCGGTTTGAAGGAGGAGCTGGATCACGAGGTCGAGGTATCGCCCGACGGGTTGACGCCCGCACAGCAACTGGCGAAATCGCGCGAACGAATCCTGGCGCTCGTCGCCGAACAAGCCAAATGCTGGCGCGAGGATATATTGCCGCGGCTGGACGAGGCAGGAGTGTCTATCGTCCCGTACGCTGCGCTGTCTCGCCATGAGAAGGAACGGCTCCAGGAGTATTTCGCCGAGAAGATCTTTCCGGTACTGACGCCGCTGGCAGTCGATCCCAGTCACCCGTTTCCGTATATCTCGCCGCTCAGCCTGAACATCGGTTTGATGGTTGATCCACCGGAGAACATGAAGTTGATCAGTTCGCGAAAACTGCTCGAACGCCGGTTTGTGCGAATCAAAGTGCCTTCACAGTTAACGCGTCTGGTGCCGGTCGCCGCGTCGACAACGCGCTTCGTGTTGCTCGAAGAGATCATCGAGGCAAACGTTCACGCGCTCTTCCCAAACATGCAACCGGGTAAGTGTCACTACTTCCGCGTCACGCGCGACGCCGATATCGACATCCGCGAGGAAGAAGCCGAAGACCTGCTGAAATTGATCAAGAACGAACTGCGCCAGCGACGGTTTGGGGCGCCGGTGCGACTTGAAGTGTCGGCGGACATGCCGGACGAGATGATCGAGTACCTGACGTCATCACTCGATCTCGACGCCGACGACGTTTACAAGTTTGATGGTCCACTCAACATCCAGGACCTGATGGATCTCTACGATCTCGATCGGCCAGACTTGAAAGACGCGCCGTTCACGGTGCAACTCCCGCCGTGGTTCGAAGAGAACGAGTGCATTTTCGACGCCATCAAGCAGCGCGATCGAATGCTGCATCACCCGTACGACTCGTACCAATGCGTGACGGAATTTATTAACCAGGCGGTCGAGGACCCGGACGTCGTCGCAATTAAGATCTGTCTCTATCGCACTGGTCCTGATTCACCGATTCCGCCCGCGCTGATTCGCGCCTGCGAAAAAGGTAAACAAGTTACTGCACTGATCGAGCTCAAGGCGCGCTTCGACGAGGCGCATAACATCGAGTGGGCGCAGAAACTCGACAAATCCGGCGTTCACGTAGTCTACGGAATCGTGGGTCTGAAAACTCACGGCAAGCTGACGCTGGTGGTTCGACGTGAAGGCGATATGCTCAGACGTTACGTACACATTGCTTCAGGTAATTACAACCCGACGACGTCGTGCACTTACACCGACCTCGGAATGTTCACCGTGGACGACGAGATCGGACGCGACGCCACCGAGCTGTTCAACTACTTAACCGGCTTCTCCGAACAGCGACACTATCGCAAGCTGATGGTTGCGCCGGTCGAGATGCGCGACAAGTTCAACAAACTGCTGGATCGCGAACTGGAACACAAACGCCATGGCCGCCCGGCTCGCGTCATTGCGAAGTTCAATCGTTTGGCAGACCTTCAGATCATCGAGAAGCTTTACGAAGTCTCACGTGCGGGTGTCGAAATAGATCTGATCGTGCGCGGCATCTGCATGTTGCGCCCGGGCATTCCCGGCGTTTCGGAAAACATCCGCGTGCGCAGCGTCGTCGGCCGCTTCCTCGAACACAGCCGTGTCTTCTGGTTTGCCAACGGCGGCAATGAAGAAGTCTATATCGGCAGCGCCGACTGGATGACGCGCAACCTCAAAAACCGGATCGAAGTGGTCGCGCCCGTTTGCGATCCACAAACGAAACGATACCTCCGCGATGTCCTGCTGGACGCTTACCTCACGGACAACACCAAGGCCCGCGAACTCCAACCCGACGGACAGTACACCCCTCTAGTCACTGACTCCGAACCCTTCAACAGTCAGGAATATTTTATCGGACGCCCCGGCAGCGACTAACAACTAACGCATCCGGAGTTTAAAAATGAATCGTGTGAAGAGAGCGCGCATCGCGATCCTCGTGCTGGTCGTGTTGTTAATTCCGTCGATCGAAACCGGTCTCGCCAAATCGAAAAAGAAAAAGCAACCAACCGGCACGCCGGTGATGTGGGTAAGACCAACCGACATCGGGTCACGCGATCTGCTGCTTGGTCCAGGTGGCGCAGAGATGCGTCCCGACCTGCGACGCATCACGTTCATCAAGGAGGAAAAGGGCGGTTACTCGAAGAAGTATCGCGTGCGCGACGGTTCGGGACGCGAGTGGGTAGTGAAGAGCGGCAAGGAAGCACAGTCAGAGACGTCGGCAGTGAGACTGTTATGGGCCGTCGGCTATCTGACGGAAGTCAATTATCTCGTACCGCGCGTCATGATCCGCGGCAAAGGCACTTTTACAAACGTCCGTTTTGAAGCGCGACCACAGGAATGGGATCGCGCCGGCGAGTGGAAGTGGAAAAAGAACCCGTTCACGAGGACGCCGGAATACCAGGGCCTGAAGATCATGATGGCCCTCATCAATAATTGGGACCTGAAAGACTCAAACAACGTGATCTTGCAGGTGCCTACAGATCGCGGCAACGAGCTCCGCTACGCGATCAGCGACCTCGGCGCGACGTTTGGTCACGCGAGCACAACGCCAATTTTCTGGCGTTTCACGCGCAGCCGTAACAATCCGAAGAACTACGCGAAGTCCGAGTTTCTCGAGAAGGTCAAAGGCAACCGCGTCGTGCTGCACTTCGGCGGCAAGAATCGCGGCCTCATGAAGGACATTACGGTCGACGACGCGATCTGGCTGGGCGGTTGGTTGGCCCAGCTCAGCGATCAGCAAGTCAGAGACGCGTTCC
>DASUOZ010000189.1:0-2178 GCA_036276375.1 Pyrinomonadaceae bacterium
GTGTAAGTTGTTGGAGTCGCGGGAGTGCGATTTGGCGACTGTGGCTGTCGCGGCTGGGTTTGCCGATCAAAGTCACTTCACCAGAGTGTTCAAAAACGTCACCGGCATGACGCCGGGTGCATTCAGGCAAGTGGCCTCACCTCATTTAAAGGAAGGCCGAACGAGTTGATGTCGTCGTGTCGTCAGCATCAATTTACAACTTCGGTTTCTTAAAGCTGTTGGCATCGACTTCACCATTTACTGTTGCTGTTTCGATCGTAGCTGACAGTGCCGGGTAAGCTTGACCATCGAACGTTGCGTTTAGCTTGAACGGCAACGACAACCCTTCCACCGATCTGAAATCTGAATAGTTGATCGCGATCTGCCCGATTTCGCCGCCAGGACCTCGTCCGCGATATGTCTGGCTCAGCACGCGACCTGTCGCCGGATCGACTCCGAGCACAGTGGTGAAGCCGGGCAGTTCGACTTCGACACGTTCCACTGACGTATCACGCACCTTGTCAATGCCTGCGGCCCACGCTTTGAAGCCGGCTTTTGTCCGAGCGCGCATGAGCACGATCAGCTCGTGGTTGAGTTCCTTGTGGATTGCCTTCTGGGCGGCTTCCGGCATCGTTCGCGCACGATTGTTGAAGCTGACGAACGATTCAGACGGCGTGACGACGGAGACGAGCGTGAAGGTTGGTCTGATTGTTTCCACGCGCACTGCATCGGGAAACGCGATCCGCAAAATGCTCTTCGCCTCGTTTCCCCGCTGCTCTTGCTTCTGAAAACTAACGAGTTGATCGAGCTTCGCCCCGCCCAACGTCGCAACAGTTTTGGCGAGAAGCTCCCATCCTCGCTTGACCATCTCCGCGGTGGGCGGGGCTTTGGGAGGCGCGGGCACTTCGAGGTACTTCTCGGGAGCGCCTTTGAAAAGAGTTTGGCATTCCTCAGATCCGAAAACATAGATGCGTCCATTATGAGCAGCGTAGAGATCAGGGTTTCCAGTGGTTGGTGGTCCCATGCGGGCGCAATGGCCGTCCAACTGGATCTCGTATCGGGCAGGGTCCTTTTCAAATGCCGCTTTGTTTTCAGCGTTGGCGAATAGGTACTGGAACTTGCCACGCGTGACTTTGAACTTCAAGTCACCCTGGACCTCTTTCCCCTGCGCAAGCATTACGGGGTCGAGACCTTCCAGCGGAATGAGCGTTTCAGAAATGGCGGGTGACTGCTGCGCCCGAGCGGAGTCTGCAACGGCGGCGTCAAGCACCGCGATCGCAGCCAACAGTAAACAGAAGCAAAGGAACAGTAGGGTCCGGCGCCGGCGTCTGGTTATCATGACCGCCTCCTTGAAGATATTGTCAGTGTGAGAGCAACAGCAGCAGTTAATGTTTCGAAACGCGGGCTGGGGAATTAAAGTTCCTTACACGATCCATCCTTTGCTTTGGTACTCCATGTAGAAGGCGGTGCGTTCCGCGGTTTCCCTGCCGAAGTAACGTTCAACGACTCTGAGCGCGAGATCGATTCCCGAAGTCAGTCCGCCGGCGGTTGAGATCTTCGGGCCTTCAACGAAACGCAATCCGCGTTTCAGTTTCACGTCCGGAAACGCATTCGCAAACCTGTCGAAGAAGTCGTGATGCGTGGTGGCCTCTTTTCCTGCCAGGAGTCCGGCCCGGCCGAGTTGAAACGCGCCGGTACAGACAGACATGGTGACGTCGGTGGAGTCCACAACTTTGCGTAGCCACGCGTGCAAAGCGGATGAGCCGGCCTGTGCGGGTATCACGACCACCTTCGGTGCGGGCGCATTGTCGAAGGTGTAGTCGGGGATGATCTTCATCCCACCGGACGCTTCGATCGGGTCCGTTTTGTCAGACACGGTATAGAGTCGGAACGGATGCCGATGACCTTCCTGTCCCTTCGGGTTGTTGACCATCACGTCCTGAAACACCTCCCACGGTCCCGCGAAATCGATCATCGTCGCGCCCCGCGAGATAGTGAACGCCACTGGGATCAGACCATCCGGCGGCGTTAGCTTGTCGGCGTCTGAGATCTCGGATCGAACCATCAAGGAACTAGATCGCGCGGGAACGACGTCGCTCGACACCATCGCCGCCGCTGCGGAACACGTGACCAAAAACTTTCGCCGTCTCATCTCATTCTCCTCCTCAGTCAAACTGATTCAGCGCAACCGTAGCAGGT
>DASUOZ010000190.1:0-5672 GCA_036276375.1 Pyrinomonadaceae bacterium
ACTCACACACACGATCGTCGAGTTGCGCTTCATCGGAGAGATTTCCGTCCGCGTCGATCGCCGCGTAACGAAGCGTCATGCTCTCGGCGGCGGCGGGCGCATGGCTCTCGTTTGTCGTTTTCATGTTGCGCCCGTCGAGCCACGCCGCACCCAAACGGCCGTCCGTGAGCGGAATAAGCGAGACAAAGCCGTGTTCCGTTTGCGTCTGATCGCGATGCGGCACGAGCGGTTTGGTCCAACTCTGACCCGCGTCTTTCGAGCGCGAGATGTTCACGTCGTATGCGTAGGTGGCCGCGCCGCTTTTAACCAGCCAGTGCGCTGCCAACGAGCCGTCTCGCAGAGCAACGACCGAGGGAAAGTCGGCCCAGTTTACGAACCAGTTTTCTCCTTCGGCGACGGTGCGCGGTTCACTCCACGCGGTGCGATCACGCACGGCGGTTCGCAACGCGTACTGCTTGTCGCCGATCTTTTCGACCCAGCTCAGAATCACCCTCCCGTCCGGAGTCGACGTGAGCTCCGGCTCGCGGCTGTCGCCGTCCGTGGGAGATTGCGCCGCGCGAATAACCAAAGGAGGCATCGAGGAAACGCCTGCTTGCGGTGATGCACCTTTGCCGAAGCGCGTCGAACGGATCAGCGCGGCGCCCACAACCAGAGCGCCCGCGATGATCACCAGCAGAATAATGATCGTCTTTTTCATCGTTGTCCCAGCTCGTAGATCGAAGTGTCAGGGTGATAGAGACGCCAGTCAAACCAGTAGTCTTCGAGGACGAAGACTTTCTTCAGTTGCTTTCCGGCGAGTGGACCGCCGACTGCTTTGCCTTCGAAGTTCCAGGTGCTGCCGGTTTCGGCGTCGATCAATTGAAGCAGGGGCGCAAAATCAGGAGAAGGGCTGGTTTTAAGGAAGAGCTCGAGCCGTTGCCCGTCTACAATGCGCTCGAAAGCGCGCACGGAACGACTGTCATCCCCCAACACGATCACGATCGGCACCGAACCCACCACGTCTATGATCGGGCTCTGCTTCTGCAACGCCGCTAACGGATAGGCCACTGATTTACCGTCGACAGTGACGCCGACAACCAACTCTCGCGGCGCCAGACGCTTGTCGACGTCCGTGCCTTCCACCACTCGCATTCGGCCGACACGTTGTTCCCAATCCGCAGCCTCATAGCGATTGCCGAGAGCAGCGAGCTTTTCGTCAGGCCGCAGCACGCGACCATCCGGCCGTTCGCGTTTCCAGATCGCAAACGACAACTCGTCGTGGAAAACCGGCTTGAGCTGCCGGCCCTGCAATGGACCATGAATCGCCTTGCCCGTGACCTGTTGCCACCACGTGCCGGTTTCGTCGTCACGCATGATGAAGTTCTGGTTATTGATTCCCGCGAGACGGAAATGCAGCACCCGCCCTTCAACTGTCGATTCCCACACCAGACCGGTGTGACAGAGCGTTCAATACGTGGCGACGATCGGCGTGCCGGCCACCGTGTCTTCCACGAGGTGATGATAGGCCATGATCCGGATCGGATACGCGACTGCTTCGTCACCAAGCGCGACCGCCATCACGCGATCGTCGTATTCGACAAATGTTGCCTCAGCCGATTTTGCATACGCTGGATTCGCTAGCGGATTAAACATCCACTCGAAGTGGTTCTGCCGCGCCAGCCACGTCGCGCCGAGCACCGGCAGCAACAGCAGCACCAGAATCGCGCGACTCCACCAGCGTCCCCCGAGCCACAACCGCACCGTCAACGTCAGAACGATGAGCGAACCCACGATCGTCAGCAACGGCGACCAGCGACGCATCAGGTACGACACTTCCATGATGCGCGGCGTTTGCGCCTTAAACGGCATGATCAAAAAGACCGGCGTCAGCACGATCGCTACGACCGCGATCACGAGCACAAAGAGAATCAGCCAGCTCAGTTTTCGCCTGTCTTTAGCCATTAATTGTCTCCATTTCGACGCTTTAGCTTTCGCACCATCGCCAGCGCCCACAACACTCCGACTCCGAGAAACGGCAGCAAATACACCAACAGATCCCAACGGCCATAGCCGGGCGGCGTGGCTTCCACGGTGGCGATCGTTTCAGCGTTTCCGGCGGAGCTCTCGAGGCGCACGCGCACACGCCAAAGTTCTTCCCGATCGAGATGAACCTGCGCGCGATACTGCACCTGCCCTTGAAGGTTCTCACGTTCGCCGGAATAAACAGCTTCCGGCAGCCGCCCGCTGTCGGGTTGCACGCCCACCTGCACCCGCAAATCCGCGGGCAGCGCAGTCCCTTGTTGGGCATTCACAATCACAAAGAACAGCGCCTCGCCGACGTCGGGATCCGTCCAAACCGACACCACGTAAGGATCCAGCTTTTGATCTACAAACAGCGGATACGGCGGGCCTTCATGCGCGTTGATAGTTCTCACAAATAAAAATGTGAGAACTATCACGAGCGCAAACCTGACCCTCTGTAAGCTCATTCTTCAAATTAGTCGTCAACCGCTGCCGAGTACGATTCCGCGCATTTCCATCGGCTGCGACATCACCCACAAAGCCGCCGCCGCGATGACAAGCGCAAGCGCCGCCCACGGAATAAACGCGCGCGCGGGGGCGAGATTCTTTGCCGTGCTGTCCGTCGCCGAGAGCAGATAACTTGTCACTAAGGATCCGAGTAGACCGAGCACTATAAAACCAACCTCAAAAATCTGCACGGCATTGACCGGAAGACCAACCAGCACCCACTGCGGCTGACCGAGAACTGCCGCGCCAAGCTCGGCGAACGCGGCCTGCGTCACCGGAATGAACGTGAAAAGTCCAGTCAGAAAATGAAAACTGTAGTGCGCCAGCCAAATACCAAAACCTACCGGTACCAGGGCGTATGAGTAACGCACCGCGAGCGGAACAAGCCGTTCTCTGTTGCGACCCCACGCTCGCGTTACCCACGCGGCGATTCCAATCAGCAGCAACGGTTCGACTATCAGAAACAATCCGAACACGCTCGCCAACACCGGCGCTTCGGTTGTGACTCCGAGCCTGCGCGCAAGCCATTGCTCGAGCGCGTATACAGGACTAACCATCGCGAACGCATTCAGCAGGGCGCCAAACGCAAACACGATCGCGAGCGCCGCCAGATCGCGGCGTCGCGACAAAAACCCGACGCCCGAGCGCATGCCGTCGTGCACGAGTTCGGTCGCCGGCGTTCGGCTCATGATCCCGACGTTGTCATGCGGACACGCTTGCACGCAGTCGAGACAAAACGTGCAGTCGACGTTCCCTACCTTGCGTGGTTGGAATAAAGCGAGCTCGCAGCCACGTTGGATGACAACCAACGGCGCCGCCGTCTCGCGCGCACCGCGAATGCAGTCTTTTGTCGTGCAACGTGTGCAGACGTCCTGGTCGCGAACTGCGACTTCCAGGGGCGAAACAGTGGACGCCACGAAATTAAACTGTCCGATCGGACAGACGAACTTACAAAACGTCGCGTGTTTGAAGATCGAATCGATCACCAGAGCGCCGGCAAAGTAAGTCACGATCAACCATGCGGTCCACCACGGCGAGCTCCACAGATCAAGCCACTCGTAAACAAACAGCATGAGGACAAACAACCCGATCGAGAGCCACTTGTTACGCAACTGGCGCGGCCAGTTACGCGTGGGGCGAAAAAACTTCCGCGCAAAGTTTCGCACCAGCATAAACGGGCACGCGAGACAGAAGAAGTTTCCCGCCACGAGCAGCACGAGAACAAGCGCGCCGCGAAAGTGGACCCACGTCAGCGTAGTGGCCAGATTGCGCGGCGCCAACTGCGGGCCAAAGAGCCCGTGCAGGATCATCGCCGCGCTGATGACGAATAATGGGATCTGAAGCAGCGTGCGTGCGTGCCGTTGCTTGAGCACACTGCCAACCAGCGGAAGTCGCAGGAGATCGAAAGCCGGTCGCGTTTTACTCTGGAAATCTAATTGGAACACTGGAATTGACTGACTCAGGCCGGGGCTACTTCCTTGATCTCGAATTGCTGATTAACCTCACGGCCGTCGGGCAAAGTCAGATGGACCAGCACCTGCCAATCACCCGCCATCGTGAGCTTCATGCTGGTCTGATAACGGCCGGGCCCTATCTCTTGTGCGTCGGCGAACACCGGAGCCATACCTGCGTGCGACATGTTTCCCTCCAACTTGATACGCGCTCCGGCTATCGGCTTTTCCGAACCATCCGTCATCGTGATCGTGATCGTCACGTCGCCGACGCGAGCGGGCACCGGAGAAACTTCGTATGAGACTGTGAGGTTCGGTTTCGACGCGCTTTGTTGTTGGCAGCCCTGCACGACCGCGAGCCAGACAAACAGAGCAACGAGTGACCTGCGTCTCCGAAACACGGCTAGGTGGCGATCGCCCTTAACGGCTCGCGGCGCAACGAGCAACTACACGCAGCAGCTTCTTCTCCCCTGGGTGGAAACATGTGGTAGTACATCGCGATCAGCATCGGCATAAACACGACCGCGTTGTAGAAGAGATGAATCTCCACGCGGGCCTTCGGAAACACCATTTGCAGGAAGCTGACGGGCACCGGTGAACCGAACCAGTAATGCTGCGTCAGCGCCTGCCACTGCAAAACGGCGTGTTCGATGTGGTGCCAGAATTGAATTACCAGGGCGATGGTCCACCACGTCCGCGACGTGCCGATGAAGCCTTTTCTCAGCGTCCAGATACCGACGAGCATCACGATTGCGTACACGTAGTGCAGCACCTCCGAGCTCACGAGCCACGGGAACAACTGACCGAGGAAGCCACCCGCCGCGGGCCGCGCCCAGCCGAGCACATATATCTGGTACGCCTGGGTGAGATGTTCCGCCCAGTGGGCCAACACGATAAACGTAAACAGATAGAGGGCGCGTCGATGCCAAACGGTGTTCAGCTTTTGATAAAAACTAGAGTCTGCTACGGCTTCCATCCGCGCGGGGTGAGCGGCTGCTGACATGTAGATATTCCTTTTAGAGACTTTTCTGGCGATACGATTAAACGGCGGCCGTAAGTCTAGCGCAAAATGGGGACTGCTCACCACTCCTTTCATTCAAGAAAGGGCCTGCCGGATGCCTTCCCGGGCGCTTTCGAGGACACGGGCTGCGCGCGACAACGCAAACAGATAGATCGCCAAAGTTAGCAACAGCACGCCGAGGATCTTCCAGGTCGCGCCGGCGTCTTCGATCGCGAAGACATAAACCGTCACCGCCGCTGGCACGCTTGCGAAAATGATCCCGATCACCTCGTCGACAAGCGAGCCGCCCGAGGCAAAGCGGTAGAACTGCATGCGATACGGTTCTTTGACGGAGAACCAGTTGCCGCAAGAGAGGTACGCGAGTGTCACTGCGACGAATTCCATTGACCCCAAAATCCCGACGCTGAGCCCGAGTCTCCAAAACGCGAGCGGCAGAATCGTCGCGAATAAACCCAGCATCATCACGGCAAACGCCAGATTCTTGCTGAAGAGTTTTTCTTTTCCGCTGAGTGGGAACAGCGTGTAGCGATCGAATCCGAGCGCGCTATCGAGACCGAAACAGTTGAACGCGATGCTCACGCAGGGAAGAAAAAGAACGGCGATGACGATCGAAAACGCAATTGCTGAAGGAGCCGAGTCTGACGCCAGGTACATGTCAAACAAGACGACGATGGGCACGACGAGATATAGAT
>DASUOZ010000191.1:0-2197 GCA_036276375.1 Pyrinomonadaceae bacterium
ACCTCGGGCTCGGATCCGCTCTTGTCCGCTGACCGCCTGGGACCGAAGAAACCGACCGCGAGCGTTGAAATTCCGGCCGTGGTTTTCAGTCTCCAGCTCGATCAGGCGAAAGGCGCGGGCCTCGGCCGCTTTGTGCGCGCCGGCGACACTATCGTGCAGTCGACAAGCATCATCCAGGTCGCGCCTTCCGTCGACACTTTCTCGGAAAACCTGAAAACTCTGCGCATCTCACCTTTGCCCTTGAAACGCAACCCGAGCGCCACCACCACCAAGTTCGGCGCCGGCGATATCTCCATCAAAAACGTCACGCAACTCGACAATCAGGTCAACTACACCTTCACGGACAAACCGTTGCAGCCGGCCGAGTACACCGTCAAAACAGCGACGGCGGAAATCATCTTCGGCGCGCCGCAAACTCCCAACGACAAACTCGAAGTGAGTCATTGGACCGTGACCTGGCGTGACGAGATTCTCGGCGACACGTTTCGCGGACAGATCGCGATGGAAGTGTGGGCCAACACTATCAACCAGTCGCGCGAGGTCTCCCGAAAGTTACAAGACAAGCTCAAAACGAATCGCTCGTTGTTACGAAATAAAGGGTTCGTCGATCTCAAGCCCGTCGCGTTGCGGGCCGCGGAGAACACCACGCACGTGCCGGTAGTCGGCTCTGCGTTTCCCGTTTGGATTCAAACGCTGGAATACAGATTCACGTTCGAAGCCGAAGATGGCGGCGAGTTGAGCAGTGGCATTCCCATCAAGCGCATCGACGTCGATATGGACGATTTCATTGTGGAGCAGTTTTCCGTTCCATGACGCCCTGCATTCACAGCCGTCATGAGAACAGAGGAATGAAACATGGCTGAAGTAATCACCGAGACAATTCTTCCCGGAACTTACATTGAAGTACGCGCCGAAGGACTACTGACAATCGGCGCGATCCCGACCGGCAACATCGGCATCATCGGCACCGCCGAAATGGGAAGTTCGCGCATCGAGACGCTGAGCAGTTACGAAGAGGGCCGCGCGCGCTTCGGCGAACCCGGCGAGTGGGACGCCAACAACCCGGGCGATAACCTGAATCTCGTTCGTGCGCTGAAGCTGCTCTTCGACAACGGCGCGAGCACCGTTTACGCGCAGCGCGTTTTCGACGAAGCCAGCGCGAAAGCCGCGACGTTCTCGATCACAAACGAGAGCGACGTGCCCGTAGTCACGCTCAAAGCCAGGACACCGGGCACCGCGGGTAATCGTTTGCAAATCCGCGTCGAAGCCGGTGAAGCGCAGGAGAACATCGCCAACGAACTGATCATCCGCAGCAATGGAACGCTCGCTTTATCCGCGCAGGAAGTGGCGATGCCGGCGAACGGAAACGGCGATGGCGCCGCGCAGGCCAGCGTCGGCAATATCACCGTACGCGAGAATGGGATTCTCACGAAGTACCAGCTCAAGTCGTCGGCTGCTTCGTCTCAGGTGGTCCAACTCAATCCGTCGAATCGAACGCTTACGTTCAACACACTGCCATCCGGCGCCGCCGAGATCAGGGCGAGTTACTGGGTGCCGCAGAAGAGTTTGCGCAAGGTGACGATCCGGCTCGGAAATCGACAGGAAGTCTACGTAGTTCCGAGTGTGTCTTACCTCGTGCAACGTCTGCGTGACGAACGCAATCCGTCGAAACTCGTCGAGGTCGTGGAAACCACAGGCCAGGGCTTGCCCAAAGTCACGACGAGGTTCGAAACGTTCTCCGGCGGCTCGAACGGCACCGTCAGCAAAGCCCTTTATCAAGCCGCGCTCGATCGACTCGTCGAGCAGGACGTGCAGATTGTGGTCGTCGCGGGCATGGGCTTTTCCGAGATCAAGGCCGACGTGATCGGGCACGTTGAGAAGACGGAAAACCTCGGGCGCGAGCGCATCGCGGTGATCGGCGCAGACAGCAACGAGGTTGAGAAAATTCTCGAGAACGCGAACGAGATCGCCGACAAACGTGTGATCCTCGTCGCGCCGGGAATGAGACAAACCGATGCCGAAACGGGCGCCGTGATCGATCTCCCGCCCTACTTTTCCGCGGCCGTGATCGCCGGAAAACTCGCCTCACTCTCGCCACACATCAGTTTGACGAACAAGACAGTCGCGGGCGTCGAAGAGCTTTCGAGCTTATTCAACTACGGCGACCTGAAGTCGCTCGTGTTGAACCGCGTCCTGG
>DASUOZ010000192.1:0-14637 GCA_036276375.1 Pyrinomonadaceae bacterium
GACGGAACGTTCAAGGAGATCGGGTTCACCGCGGGCACTGCCGTCAACGAGAACGGCAGCGAGCAAGGCAGCATGGGCGTGACCGCCGGCGACTACGATCACGACGGCAGGTTCGATATTTTCATCACAAACTTCGCTGACGAGTACAACACGCTCTACCACAACGACGCGCCGAACTCATTCACCGATCTTTCATACGCAGCAAAGGTCGCGCCGGTGAGCTTGCCGCACGTTGGTTGGGGCACGAAGTTTTTCGACTACGACAACGATGGCTGGGTTGATATCTTCGTCGCGAACGGGCACGTTTACTGAAGTGTCGGCGGAGTTTGGCGCGATACTGACTGAGCATCGCGCGAGCCGCGGCGTCGTGTTTGGCGATCTTGATAACGACGGCGACATCGATCTGTTGGTTGCGGATCTCGACGGCACGCCGCAGCTATTGCGCAACGAGAACGGAAACGCGAATAATTCGATTCTCATTAAGACCGTTGGCGTGAAGAGCAATCGTGGCGGCGTCGGCGCGCGCGTGAAGGTCGTCTCGGGAGACCTGACGCAGACCGACGAGGTGCGCAGTGGCGACAGTTACATCTCGCAGAGTGACATGCGGTTGCACTTCGGTCTGGAGAAACGAACGAAAATTGATTCGATAGAAGTGCGCTGGCCCAGCGGCACGGTCGATAAGATCACGGGCGTGGGCGTCAACCGCGTCATCACGATCAAAGAGGGGCAAGGGAAAGTCGACGAGAAGGAGTTCTCCAAAGCAAGCTCGTGAAGGTGAAGGTCGTGAAAGCTGACGTTGTGAGGGGAAGTTTGTGAGGTCAGAGGTCGTGTATCGCCGGTTTTTATTAAGCGCGCTGTTGCTTGCGGCGCCTTTAATCCTCGTCCAAGTGGCCATGGCCCAGGACGTCTCACGCCTCGAGCGCATCGCCACCCTCATTCGCGAAAACAAAACCATCGAAGCCGAACGCCAACTCGCGCTCCTTCTACGCTCCAAACCCAACGAACCGGTCGCCCTGAACCTGATGGGCACGATCCGCGCCAAACAAGGACGCCTGAACGAAGCAGAAACCCTGTTCGTTCGCGCGGTAGTCAACGATCCCCGTTACTCCGGCGCGCGGATGAATCTCGCTTATCTCCATCTGCAAAAGCGTGAACCCGCCAAAGCAGTGGTCCAACTGAAACAGGTCCTCGGCGCCGATCCAACCAACACGGAAGTGATGGTCATGCTCGGCGACGCATACCTCGCAACAAACTCCTTCGCCGAAGCGGAAGAACAATTCCTGAGCGCCCTCGACGGTCGCCTCGACAACGCCGGCGCCCTACTCGGTCTGGCGCAGATCTCGCGCGCAAAAGGCGAGATCAAGGAAACAACGATCTATCTCACGCGCGTCGGCACACTT
The DNA here is from genome assembly GCA_036276375.1 of Pyrinomonadaceae bacterium. Classification (GTDB taxonomy): domain Bacteria; phylum Acidobacteriota; class Blastocatellia; order Pyrinomonadales; family Pyrinomonadaceae; genus PSRF01. Next base: position 1,401 of record DASUOZ010000192.1, read on the forward strand.
TTGGCCGATTCAAAGTCGCCGGAGCTTCTTTACAAGTTTGGGTTGCTCGCGCTTCAGGTCGGCATGAGCGACGCCGCCAAAGCCGCACTCGAAAACGCCTTGAAAGTGCGTCCGAACGACCCGGCATATCTGCTCGGCTACGGCATCGCCTGGCTCCGCAAAGGCGATCTCTTCGAAGCAGAGAAAGTATTTCGTCGTTTGATCCAGTTGCAGCCAAACAGCGATCCGGCGCAGATCCATCTCGGTTACGTGTTGCTGAACCAGAAGAAGTATGACGAAGCGCGTTTGTGGCTGGAAAAGAGCGCGCGTTCGGCTTCACCGATGCCGGAAGTTTTCTACTATCTCGGCCTGGTGGCCCAGGAGCAGAACGACGACGCCAAAGCGATCTCGCTGTTTGAAAAAGCCGTGCAGAAACTCCCCAACTACGCGCACGCGCGTATCGCGCTCGGCTCGAGCTACATAAAATTGCGTAACTACCCGCGCGCGAAAGAGGAGCTTGAAACCGCTGTCAAACTCGATCCGGAAGAGCCAACCGCACACTACAACCTGGCGTTGTTGTACGCCCGGCTCAAGGATCCGGCACGCGCTCAGGAAGAGATGCGCATCGTTGAAAAGCTGAAAGCAAAGGGCGCAGGAAACGACGGTGTCGTTGTCTTACCGCCGAACCCAAATCCCCGTTAAATATGAAATCCGTCGTCTTTTTACTTGCCCTGGTTGCGTCTGTGGTGTTTGAGGAGGTGTCGCCGCAAACGAGCAAGATCACGTGGGTTCACAACAACGCTCAGTCAGTAGACCGGCAGTTGCCGGAAACTGTCGGCGCGGGTTGCGCTTTTCTCGACTATGACAACGACGGCTGGATGGACGTCTATTTCGTGAACAGTGGTCCATCCGATTTCTACACGCCTCCCACGCCGCTCAAAAACGCGCTCTATCGCAATAACGGCGACGGCACGTTCACCGACGTCACCGACAAGGCCGGCGTTGCCGGCGGAAGATTCGGCATGGGGGTGGCCGCGGCTGATTTCGACGCGGACGGCTTTGTTGACATCTACATCACCAACTACGGCCCAAACATTCTCTATCGCAACAACGGCAACGGCACTTTCACGGACGTCACTGAAAAAGCAGGTGTCGCTTCTTCCGGTTGGTCCACCTGCGCGACGTGGTTTGATCTCGACAACGACGGCAAGCTCGATCTGTTCGTTTCGAGTTTTGTCTTTTACGACAAGTCGCAAAACCCGCTCTGCACCGACGCGACCCTGCAACGCCGCTATTACTGCGTGCCGCGTCTCTTCAAACCAACGCCGTCGCGTCTTTATCGCAACAACGGCAACGGCGCCTTCACTGACGTGAGCCGCGAATCCGGCATCGCCGATCACCCCGGTAAATCGTTTGGCGCCGTGGCCACGGACGTAAACAACGACGGCCTGATGGATCTCTTCGTCGCCAACGACACGATGCCGAATTTTCTGTTCGTCAACAAAGGCGGCGGCAAGTTTGAAGAGGTCGGTTTGGCGGCGGGTGTCGCGTATGGCGAAGCCGGCCGGCCGCGTTCGGGTATGGGCGTCGACGCCGCGGATTACGACGGCGACGGCTGGCAGGATCTTTTCGTCGCCAACATCGATCACGAGTTCTTCAGTCTTTATCACAACGACAAGGAGTTGATCTTCACCGATCAGCCGGGTGAGATCGCGCCCTCGACGCAGTTGCTGAGCGGTTGGGGATTGAAGTTTTTCGACTACGACAACGACGGCGATCCGGATCTGTTTCTCGTCAACGGCCATCCCGACGACATGATTGAGTCGCGCATTCCGCGCGTGAAGCACAGAGAGCCGCTGTTGCTTTTCGAAAACACCGGCCGCGGTTTCAAAGACGTGAGCGCGACTTCCGGCAGCGTGTTTGGCAAAGTGTTTTCCGGGCGCGGCATGGCGGTCGGTGATTTCGATAACGACGGCGATTCCGACGTGCTGGCGTCGAATAACGGTGAGCCGCCGCTGTTGCTGCGCAATCAGGGTGGCAACAAAAATAATTGGGTGGGCCTGGAGCTCGTGGCGAAGAAGAGTAATTCCGCGGCGGTCGGCGCGGTGATCACGTGGCAGGCGGGAACGATGCGACGCACGCGTTTGCGCACCGGCGGCGGCAGCTATCTTTCGTCGCACGACCCGCGCGAGATTCTCGGCGTTGGAACTGCTACCAAGATCGATTCAGTTCAGATCCGTTGGCCCAGTGGCACGACGGATAGACTCACAAACGTACCGCTCAACAAATACATTAAGGTGGTGGAAGGTGTGGGGCAGGCTCGGTAAAATCTGTGTATTCTGTGGATTGATCGTGGTTCTCGGTCAGACCCAACAGGACACCTTCTTCTCCGAGTGGCGGCCGAATACGAACACGGGCGGTATTCGTTACGTCGGCAACAACGCCTGCGTCGATTGTCACAAGGAACAGGCCGGACAGTTGCACACGCCGATGGGCCAGGCGCTCGAAGTCGCGCCTGATTGCCGCATCGTGACCGCCAAAGGCAAACTCACGTTTCGCAACGGCCCTTACACTTACAACCTCGCGCGCGAAGGCTCGCAGATCGTCTACAGCATCTCCGACGGCAAGAACAGCATCACCAAGCCGATCCTCTACTGCTTCGGACAGGGCCACGTGGGCCAGACGTTTCTCTTCCGTCATAACGACATGCTCTACGAGACGCGGGTGAGCTACTTTGAAAAGGTGCGCGGTCTCGACTTTACGATCGGCCATCGTCCGGCTGTGCCGGCGTCACTCGAAGACGCGCTCGGCCGCGCCATCACGGGTGAAGAGCCGCAACAATGCTTTGGGTGTCATACGACGGGCGCGGTGCAGGGGCTGGAGTTGAAGTTGGACCAGCTAAGTCCCGGCGTCGGTTGCGAAGCGTGTCATGGGCCGGGCGAAAAGCATCTGGTGGCGATGAAGGCGAAGAACCTTGATGAGCCGCAGATCTTTAATCCCGGCGGCCTCGGCGGGCACGAACTGTCGCAGTCGTTTTGCGGCACGTGTCACACGAGTTTTGAACAGGCGATGCTGCAACCCGGCCAGTCGGGTATCAACAATATTCGTTTTCAACCGTATCGCATGTTCAATAGTCGCGGTCACAACACGAACGATCCGCGCACCAGTTGTTTGGCTTGTCACAACCCGCACGAACAGTTGCGGAAGGACGCGGCTTACTACGATCAGAAGTGTCTCGCCTGTCATCTCACCACGAGGAAAGAAACCAAAACTGAGCGGCGCAGTGCGGCGCCGTGTCCCGTAAGCACGAACAAGTGTGCGACGTGTCACATGCCGAAAATCGAGCTTCCCGGAATGCACGCGGAGTTCACCGATCACTGGATTCGCGTCGTGAAACCCGGCGAACCAACCCCACGTTAGGTCTCGAAGAGGCACAAAAGCACAGAAAATTCTCGACAAAACCTCTGTGATTTTTGTGCCTCTTTGTGGCTAGCGGTAGACTTTGATCCAGTGGTTGCGCACTTTGGGAGTGATGCGCACGCGATCGTGGCTGGAGAAGATGACGTTTGAATTTTGATTCGGCAGGTGGCAATCGACGCACTTACCTTCGATGGCGCGCCCGCGCGTGCGAAACAATCCGCAGCTCTGCACCTTGTGACACTGCAAACACTTCGCTGAAAAATCGCTTACGTCGCGTTGTGGGCGATGCACGTCGTGACACGTCGAACACGTCATATCCGACGACTTGAAGCATTTGCTTCGCTCCAGCAGTTCGAGTTGATTGCCGTGAGGATCGAGGGGTTCGTCAGGTTTCGGCTTCTCGAGTTGAAGGTGTTCCGCAAGGACGTTGCCGGCGGTGAACGAGAACGGCGGCGCTTTTGAGACGCCGACCCCGCCGTGACATAGACCACACAAGTCGATCTGCCGCTCGCGTGGCAGTTTCGCTGGGTTCACGATCGCTTGTTGCGTTGGTTTCGCGTCGGGTGTGGAGTTCAGGGCGATGTGTTCTGCGCCTGGTCCATGGCAGCGTTCGCACGATACGCCGACGACGTAGCCGGTGCGCCGGTAACGATTCGCGAGGCCCGCGACAGGTTCAAAGAATGAGCCGTGACATTCGAGGCAGCGCGGTAGCACGGGGCGGCTGAAATCGAGTGTTCGATCGCCGTAGCCGGGGCTGTTTACCCAACCGACGGTGGTCCAGTAAGAAACGGGCAACTGGAAGAGTTGATCGTTCTCGCCCCAGTAGAGATACGTTTGGCCTTTGCGGCCGGAGCCGATCACGAGATCGAAGCGCTGTGAGATGGTGACTGCATCGGGTGGTGTGCCGAGGACGCCCGTTTGGAAGAAGCCGTTGTTGCGGGCTTCGAGGCGGTAGAACAGTTCGGGTGCTGACGTTTTGAGGATGTCGTCAAACTTACCGAGGATTGATTTTTTGGTGGCGTCCTGGGAGGTGAGATGGTGGGCGGTGGTGAGGTAGCCGCTGTATGTTTTGTGACATGTTAGGCACTGATCGTCGGTTGCCGCTAGCGTTACCGCGCGGAGTGTAAATACCAGACCGATAAAGAAAAGCCGATTTACGTGTGACAAGACCCGTTACCTAAAGAAGCCAGTGCGATAACATCTGTCAAAGCCCTCCGAACGCCACCTTAGAACGGCAACTTACTTGCCGGTAACAACTTTCTTGACGTGCTCGTTCCATTCTGTTGCTGACATGGTGCGGAGACGTTGAGACTCGCCGGCGGCGATGATCAGTTGGCGCATGGTCGGAATGACCATGAACTCCAGGGCGCCCGAGGGCTTGGCCGCTTCGTCCATTTTCAACAGACTCGCTGTGCGCCATTCGGGTGTCGGCGGCACGCCTTGTCTCAAGTACGATAGAGCCTCAAGGCCCGTCTCGCCGAGTACCGAGAGATTCGCCGCCAGCGGTTTCACCTCTTTCAATGACGGCGAACGATCGATGAGGGGTTCGAGCATGGCGCCCGACGTTTGCCAGTCGGACAGCATCTGGCCCAACTCCGAACGATAGAGTTGAAAACGCGGCGCGTCGCCCAGAAACGCCTCAACCATCGACGCAAACTTCCGCGCCGTTTCGCTGTCCGGCAGCGTCGCATCCACCACGCCCGTCAACGGGCTAAGCATTGTCTGCGGGCGCTGTTGATAACGCCGGTATTCCTTCACCGGTTCGATCACCGACACCAGCGTCTTCAAAGGACCAATATCATCGCTGCGCAGCAGGCGGCGCAACATCATGTCCTGGTTTTTCTTGTGCGTCAGTCCCAACTCTTCCAACTGCAAACTGATCACGGCGAGTCGCCGATACATGTCGTTCACGTCCGTGACGGTGCGCGGCGACCAAAGTCTTTCCGCGATCGCGGCGGTGCGCGGCCAGATACGCGAATCGATCGTTTCGTGCGTGACCCATTCGGCCCACATCGTCGCTTCCCCGCCGAGCACGTGCCTCGCTTCCGCCGGCGTGAGCGTGCTGTCTGCCGGTAGCGGATCGGGAACGTAGTGCTGCGACGCCGGCTGAATCAGATCGATGTAGTAACCGTTGGAAAGTATGCCGTCGTAACCCTTGCGCGCGGCTTCAGCGAGCGCCGCGGTACCGCGCCACGAATGAATCACGACGTCTTTCGGTAATTCCGGTTGCAGGATCTCGTCCCAACCAATCATCTTCTTGCCGTGCTTCTGAAGAATCTTCAGCAGCCGCGTGTTGAAGTAGGCCTGAAGGGCGTGGTTGTCTTTGATTCCCTTTGCCTTCATGTAGGCCTGAATCGCGGGATTGCGGTCCCAGTGTTTGCCCTCGTTCTCGTCGCCGCCGATGTGCAGGTACGCGTCGGGAAAGAGCGCCGCCATCTCACCGAGAAAGCCTTCCAAAAACTTGTAGACTTCTTCGCGCGTCGGATCGAGTGCGGGCTCAAAGATGCCGGGCCGGCGTTCGATCGTGTATGGACCAGGCGCGCTGCCGAGCTCGGGATAACCGACGAGCCAGCTCGTGCTGTGGCCCGGAATATCAAACTCCGGCACGACGCGAATGCCGCGATCGCGCGCGTAGGCAATGACGTCCTTGATTTGTTCCTGCGTGTAGTAGTTGCCGTCGGAGCCGAGCTGATGGAGCTTCGGATACTTCTTGCTCTCCACGCGGAAGCCCTGATCTTCCGTCAGGTGCCAGTGGAAGACGTTCATCTTCAAGGCCGCCAGAGCGTCGAGATTGCGCTTGAGCACTTCGATCGGCTCGAAGTGACGGGCCACGTCGATCAACAAACCGCGCCAGGGAAAGCGTGGCTGGTCTTGAATCTTCACGCCGGGCAGAAAGTAACCGCGGCGATCGGCGTCGAGTAGTTGCAGCACAGTCTCGAGTCCGCGAATCGCGCCGACGACCGTGGGCGCGCTCAACAGCGCCTGGCGGCTGGTGATATCGATACGATAACTCTCGTTTTCATCAACCGCGGGAACGTCTTTGCCCGGACCTTCGCAGTGAACGATCAGTGTCGTCATTTGATCGTCGAGGGCGAGTCCGGGCGTGAGAGATAAAACCGTGCGGCCTTCGAGGCGTTTGACGAAGCGCGCGACTGCGGCTTGCAGACGTGCGTCGGAATGGCCGCGAATCGCAACTTTAAACGACTCATCGACGGACAGACGCTCGTCGTCGAACGTGACCGACGCGGGCACGGGCATCAGGTTGTGTTTTTCCGGGGCGCGCTGCTGGGCCAGCGCAACGGAGCCGCAGATCATTAAAATGCTTGTTAACAAAACAGAGCTTTTAGCTTTTTTCATCTTAAAGTGAACCTTTGCGTTAAATCGCCAATCCTCACTTCAAACTCTCCGGGTTCGGCGATCGGTTTGTTGTCCGCTCCGATGAACGACAGATCTTCGCGTCGCAATTTGAAAGTCAGCGTGCGGCTTTGATTCGGCTCGAGATTCACTTTCGCGAATCGTCGCAGCCGGCGGTTGGGAGGTGAAAGCGACGCCACGAGATCGCTCACGTAAACGAGCACGGCTTCTTTGCCCGCGCGGCTGCCGGTGTTTGTGACCGTGACGTTAACGGTGACTTCGTCGTTAGCGGAGATAATTGGTTTGTCTAATCTCAAGTCACGGTACGCAAAGGTCGTGTAACTCAATCCCTCACCGAAGGCAAACTGCGGATTGAACGCCATGTTGCCAAACGCCGTGTTCTCGGTTTCGAACGGCTTGTGGTCGTAATTGATCAGGCCGTTTGGCGTGCGCGGATACGTGAAGGGAAGTTTGCCGCTCGGATTCACGTCGCCGAAGAGCACGTCGGCGATCGCGGTGCCGCCTTCGTTGCTCGGATTGTAGGCCATCACGATCGCCGGAATGCGATCCGCGATGCGATTGATGATGCGCGGGCGTCCTTCGACAAGCACCAGCACCACCGGCTTCCCGGTCGCGATGATGGCGTCCGCGAGTTTGAGCTGCGGCTCACCGATCGTGAGGTCGGTGATGTTTCCCGGCGTTTCGCAGTAAGAACCTTCACCGAGTGCAAGCACCACAACATCAGCAGACTGCGCTGCACTGACCGCTGCCGCAATATCGACTTCTTCTTCCAAACTGGTCGGGTTGTTGTTGGACGTCGAACCCGGCTGCCGAAAGATGCGCGTGCCCGGCACGTAAGTCATGTTACCGGCGCCGACTTTGGCTTCGATCGCCTGACGAACCGTGTGCCGATCTTTCGGATAAAGCGATTCTTCCGAACCCTGCCAAACGTAGGTCCAACCGTTGTTCAGCGAGATGAGCGAATCGGCAGTCGGTCCGGTGACCAGCACTTTCTTGTTCTTCGCGAGCGGCAACAAGTTGTTTGCGTTCTTCAGCAGCGTGATCGATTCGCGCGCTGCTTCCAAAGCGACCTGCCGCGACTCCGGGCGCGCGAAGTTGGATTTGAGCGACGGGTTTGGTCCGGGGTTCTCAAACAGACCCAACTCATACTTCACGCGCAGAATTCTGCGCACTGCTTCGTCGATGCGCGACTGCGGCACCGCGCCTTCTTTCACCAGCTCAATCAGGTGATCGGCGAAACTGTAATCGTTCGGCACCATGCTCATGTCGATCCCGGCCATCACCGCGAGACGCGTCGCTTCTTTCTCCGTGGCCGCGATGCGCCAGATGTTGACGAGCTTCTTGATGTCTTCCCAGTCGGAGACGACGAAACCGTTGAAGCCGAGCTCGTCACGCAGAATGCCGTGCAACAGGTGACGATTGATGTGTCCGGGCACACCGTTGATCTCGCCGGAGTTGATCATGATGGTGCGCGCGTTCGCTTTGATCGCGGCGGCAAACGGCGGCAGGAAATACTCGCGCAGGTAATTTTCAGGAATCCATGCGGGCGTGCGATCGCGTCCGGTGAGCGGAAAGCTGTAGCCCATGTAGTGTTTCAAACTGGACGCGACGGCGGTTTGCGAAGCGACGTCGGTTCCCTCGAGCCCCCGCGTGAACGCCACGCCCATCACGCTCGCGAGATACGGATCCTCGCCAAACGTTTCCCAAAACCGCGGCCAGAGCGGATTGCGACCGAGGTCGAGCACCGGTGAAAAACTCCACGGGATTCCGGCGGCGCGCGTTTCCGCGGCGGTGATCTCCGCGGCGCGTTTCATCAATTCCGGATTGAACGTCGCCGCCATGCCGATCTCTTGCGGAAAGAGCGTCGCGCCTTGCACGTAGTTAGCGCCGTGAATCGAGTCAATGCCGTAGATGACGGGAATGCCGAGGCGCGTCTTCTTCGTTGCCGCTTCCTGAATCTGCCTGATGATTTCGTGCCAGTGGTCCAGGGTCAACGCCTGATCCGCAACGTTGAGAATCGAGCCGACCCCGTATTTCACGACTGCCTTTTCCAGTTTTGCGGGATCGACCTTGATGTTCTGATCGGCGCCAGCCGCGATCATGCCGATCGCGAGCTGCGTCATTTGCCCGACCTTCTCTTCGAGCGTCATGCGTTTGAGCAGCGCCTCGATCTTTTGCGAGTGATCGGGTAGCGGGCGGATTTCGGCGTTACGACGGAAAAACTCGTCGCTGTCGATGACGCCCGTCGGCGTTTGGGCGATTACGGGCTGGAGTACGAAACACAGTGAAAGACTGACGGCCCCCAGGGCACGGGTCACTTTTCTCATCTATTTGCTGTCCTCAGGCAGGATTACAGGAACGGGAGTATTCTAGCGCAAAACACCGCCACAAAGAGGCACAAAAGGCACAAAAAGTACTTCCGAGACTCGCCAGGAACAACGTCAGAGACTCGTCAGAATTCTGTTTGACTGCCTTGTGCTTCTGGTGCCTCTTTGTGGCTAAAAAGTCAGGCAGACGGGAACTGGAATCTGCGCTCCGGTCCCGGTCGGTGTCAGCCGCCCCGTGTGCGGGTCGATGCGAAACACGACCACGTTGTCGGAGCGTTGATTTGCGACCAGCAGGAACCGGCCCAACGGGTCGATCACAAAGTTTCGCGGCCAATTTCCACCGGTGGAGACGTGCTGAACCAGGTTAAGCCGCCCCGTTTGCGAGTCGATGGCAAACACGACGATGCTGTTATGGCCGCGGTTCGAGCCGTAAAGGAACCGGCCTGAGTTGGCAACGTGGACGTCCGCGCAGTAGCTCGTGCCGCTAAAATCCCGCGGCAAAGTGGAAACAGTTTCAAAAGCGGTCAGCGTCGCCCGGGCCGGATCGTATTTGAACGTTGTTAACGAAGAGTCGAGCTCGTTGATCACGTAGAGATATTTGCCGTTGGGATGAAACGTCAGGTGACGTGGACCAGCACCGGCATGAAGCGACGCTGAAGGTTGCGGGCCGGGCTCGAGCTTTCCGCTGACGGGATTGAAGCGATAGATCATCACGTTGTCGCTGCCGAGGTCCGCCGCGAACGCGTAGTGGTTGGCGCGGTCGAGCTTGATGCAATGTGCGTGTGGTCCCTTTTGTTGTTCGCGTGGACCGGAGCCTTGGTGTTGTTTGACGTCGACGGCCGGACCAAGACTGCCGTCACGCTGAATCGGCAGCACCGCGACAGTGCCACTGGTGTAGTTTGCAACGAGCAAATGTTTTTGTTGTCCATCAAACGAGAGGTGACAGGGATCGGCGCCTTCGGACGGTTGTTGATTGATGAATGTTAGCTTCGGACTGGACGCGTCGATCTTGAAAGCGCTAACACCGCCGGTTCGTTTCCCCTCGAGATCGGGAACTTCGTTAACGGCATACAGAAACTGGCCCGCATTAACCACGAGAAAAGAAGGGTTGATGGACTTAGCGGACGCGAGCTGATTCAGTTCCCCGGTGCTTTCGTTTATGCCGTAGAGGTAAATGCCTTCGCTCGTGCCGGAGGTGTAAGTGCCGACATAAAGCAAACGATCATGGCTCGTGTTCGCGCACGTGGGAAAACTGATCGCACCTATTACGCCGAGGCCGCCAAGTTTCAAAAACCGGCGGCGCGAGAAGTTGTCTGTTGTCACTCGGGAGCTCCTGAAGTTTTTCTGCTGGACCAGTGGCTCCGTATTGTACTCCATGACAAAAGCAAGAGCCCCGGCATTTCTGCCGAGGCTCTCCGGAGGGTACTTCGTTTGGGGTTAGTTGTTACGGGTCCAGCTCAAGTTTGTAAGCAGCAACTCTTACCGTTCGCTGCGAGCGATGAGCACGTGTACCTGCGGTGCCTTCGCCAGGGATTTCGACAGCTCGCGCTCGCGATCGGTCACTTGGATCTCACGTCCGGTGTTGGTTCCGGCAGCCCAGAATTGCGACAGGATGTAAAGATCGTCGTACTTGCGAAAAACGAACTTCGCGTCTTCCTGGGTTTCGTTCGCCTGCACGGCTTGCGTCAACATCATCACGGCCTTGCCGGTTTTCTTGTGCTGAATGACCCACACGGTGTCCGCATCCTTGCGGTTGCGTCGGATCAGGTACTCGCCCGCCGGCATAGCTCTGTCGCTGACGGTGAAATGGAACGGGATGTTAACCACCGTCTGGCGGTCAGTCTGTGCAAAGACCACGGATGATGAGACCGTTACAATCAGGATCAAAGTCGCGAATGCGATTACTTTCTCAATAGTTTTCATAGTGCGCTCTCCTTTCACATTTACTAACGCGCAAGAAAAGTGAAAAGGAGGCCACTAAAACTTACTTCGCGATCAGTTTCCCGATCTCGCGCCAGGTAATCAGTTTGATCTTGTTCTCTTCGAGCAACTTACGAAACGCGTCGCTGGTAAAGAATTCGAGGTCGCGCTGCCGCCAGGCCGCGCCCCAGGCCGGATGATCGAAGGTTGCGCCGCGCATCTCGCTGTCGTCGTAGGCCAGATGAATTACCACTTCCGTTACGCCCGGTTGCAGCTTGCGGAGCTCGTCGCTGTAAAACCTGGCCCAATCCTGTGGCGCCACACTCGGGTTGATGTCGAGAACGCGATCGATGTAAACGTCCGTGGCGTTGAGTGAAGCCGGCAGAAAATCTGCCCGGGAAAACCAATCTTTGGCGACTCGCACCGGTAGTTTGTAATCGCGGGCCACGCGCATAAACACGTCAAACAGCGCTTTGCTCTGGTAGAGCGTGCCCATGTGTGAATCAAGATGCGTGGGTACGATGCCGGCTGCTTTGGCCTTTTCAATCTGCGCCCGGATCTCCAGCTCGACTTCTTTAGGATCGGCGTACTTTGCGGCCTCGCTTTCAGTCACACGGAAATACCCGTCCCTATCTAATAAGGACGAGACGCGATCTTTGGCGGCCACGGGGCTCCAGCGGAAGTGGGTCCACTCGCTCGTAAGTGTCAGGTGCAGACCGAGATCGGCCTGCGGATTGGCCCGCGCGTAGGCGGCGATTTCCGGGAGCCACGGACACGGCACCATGATGCTGCCGGAGTTAACGAGCCCGGTTTCAAAGGCTTTGATGGTGGCCGTGTTGACCGAATGCGACATGCCGAGATCGTCGGCGTGCACGATCAGAAGCTTGGCGTCGGCAGGATAGCCGAGCCGTTCGGCCAGCGTGCGGTCCTGCGCATTAGCGACCGGGGCGACCAGGAGTAACAACAGCAGGGTGGAGATTTTTGTCAACATAATGGTTGATTTTACACTGTGTTAGACTTATGTCGTCCGGTACAATTAAGTCCGTTCCGAATAAATGAAGCCCCTGAAAATCGGCATTACGGGAGTCCGCGGGATTGTGGGCGAGACTTTTACGCCCGAACTCGCCGTGGAGTTTGCCCAGGCTTTCGGCACGTATCTCGACGGCGGCCGTATTTTGGTGTGTCGCGACACACGGCCTTCGGGGCCGATGATCCGTTCGGCAGTGCTCGCGGGTCTCCTGGCGGCGGGTTGTGAAATTGTCGATTTGGGTATCTGTCCGACGCCGAGTATGCAACTGGCCGTGAAGTGGCTCAACGCCGACGGCGGCATCGCGATCACGGCCGGTCACAATCCGTGGCGCTGGAACGCGCTGAAGTTTGTGCGCGGCGACGGTCTTTATCTCAACCCGCAGCAGGCGGAGGAACTGCTCGACATTTTTCACCAGGGCGAGTTTCTGAAAGCGAACTGGCAGGGGATTAGGGCCTCTGTTCTGCACGACGATCCGATTCCGAAACACATTGAGGCCCTGCAAAAAGCGTTTGCCGTCGAGGCGATTAGAAAACGGCGGCTGGTCGTGGCGGTCGATTGCTGTAATGGCGCGTGTTCGTTGCTGAGTCCGCGGTGGTTGGAAGTGCTCGGTTGCGAAGTGCTCGCGTTGAATAACGATCCGCAGGCGCCGTTTCCACATGCGCCTGAACCGAAGCCGGCGACGATGGCCCAGCTCTGCGCGCTCGTGAAAGCCGGACGCGCCGATATCGGTTTCGCGCACGACGCTGACGGCGAACGACTCGGGCTCGTCACGGATCTGGGCGAACCACTATCAGAAGAGATGACGCTGGCACTCGCCTCCGACATTCGTCTCCGTAAACAACCGGGCACGATCGTGACGAATGTTTCCACCACGCAGGCGATCGACTGCATCGCGTCGCAGTACGGTGGCAACGTCGTGCGTACGCCGGTGGGGCAGGCGTTTATTTCCGAAGGTCTGCTCGAACACAACGGCGTGCTCGGCGGTGAGGGAAGCGGCGGCGTAACGGTGCCGGAAGTTCACCTGACGCACGACAGTGCCGCGGCGATCGGGTTGATTCTCGAACATCTTGCGCAGAGTGAAGAGCGCGTCTCGGACATGGTCCAACACCTGCCGCGTCTCGCAACGTTGAAGCACGACGTCGCGGTTGAGCCGCACCGGCTCTATTCGGTGTTGCAGGAGTTTCGC
>DASUOZ010000193.1:0-3313 GCA_036276375.1 Pyrinomonadaceae bacterium
CCGAATGCCACTCGTCCGAACCGTATGCACATAAACACGACTCGCTTGTCCGTGACCCGACAACAGCACCGTTCGAGCCCTGCGGAGATTACTGACCAGCACGGCGCTGGGCCGTTCGTAATATGCACCAACAACCACGGCAACAGCTTCCGGCCGGTTGCGCACGTTCGACAGGAGCTCTTGCAGCCCATCCGCGTAGTCCTTCCGCGTCTTGACCTCATCAGCGGCTCGCACAACCTGGACGTGCGCCCGGTCAGCCCTGATCGACTCGACCGACGCGGGTGGTTCGGCTCCCTTTGGAACGAGCCAGAACTCCGTCACCGCAGTTGATGTATCTCGGGCGAGACAATCTTCCGAACGTAGAAACAGGATGCGTTGCGCCTCGATCCCGTGGTGCTCAAGGTATTCGCGCAGAACAAACGGGCTTGCGGTCGCCGTCAAGAGCGCGACGGGCAACTTCTCTTTCGAACATACCTTCACGGCCACTCTGTCTCCGGCGCCGGTCGCGTGTGCTTTTAGATCAAGCGCGACTTCCTGGATCGCGTGCAAGGAATCACCGCCCACAAACGCGTCGCGCACCATCCGGGCTTCGATCTTCGTAGCTCCCTGACCGTGCACCAGGATCACAAACGAAAGGACCAGCGTGGTTGCGATTAGTGTCTTGACCATTGGCCCAAACATCCTATCTCAAAATAACTGCCTTCGCGTCAGATTGCTGTGGCGATCGGTTAACGTGACTGAGCCGAATTCCTTTTTCCCGTGCTTTTTCTCAGATGCAGACATTGGCACGCGAGTGGCTAAGAGGATGACGCGAGGCCCCCGCTACTTTGAAAACTCGGCCCATTACGTTCCCCCAAGAACATGGTTTCCAATGTTAACAGTTTAATCTCCCGCATCAGCCGCAAGTTGTGGCCCTTGCCGGTCTTCGTCATTCCCGCTCTGCTGGGACTCTGCTTTTTCGCTCCCGCACTCTTCGGCTCGAAGTCAACCTTCTTCGCCGTCATCTTATTCGTGGCCCAGGTGCTTGCCAGCATGGCCGTTTGGCGCGGGTGGAAAGGCACTGAAGAACAACTAACCGGCGTCAAACTCGAACTCTCAACGCTGCAAGACATTGTGGACGTCTCGCGCGACGCCATCATCGGCGTTACCCCCGAAGGCGTCATCATGAGCTGGAATCGCGGCGCCCGCAGCATCTACGGCTACACCGCCAAAGAAGCGCTCGGCGCGCCCATCTCGACACTCTTCGATCACCGCCGCGGCCAGGAAGCCACGCTGCTGTTCGGAAAAGTCGCCCGCGGCGAGACTGTTAACCAATTCGAACTGGTCCACGTAAAGAAGGGCCAAAATCCGATCGACGTCTCGCTGACCATCTCTCCGATTCTTGACGGTAAAACAATCACAGGCGCTTCCGTCGTTGCCCGCGACATCACCGAACGGAAACGTGCGGCCGGCTCTCTTGCCCAACAAGCCGCCGCGATGAAAGCCTCGATGGACGGCATGGCCATCATCGACCACAACGGCGTCTGCACTTACCTGAACGACGCTTACGCCAAGATCTTCGACTACGCCGACCCCGAACGACTGATTGGCGCAAGCTGGGAAATGTTTTTCTTCAACGAAGAACTCGCGCGTCTCAAAGAACAGATCATGCCCGCCGTCTGGCGCGACGGCTCGTGGCGCGGCGAAGCAATCGGCTTGAAAGTTAACGGCGGCGCGGTGCCGCTGGAAATCTCGATCTCGAGCGTCGTCGGCGGTGGTTTGGTGCAAGTCGTGCGCGACATCACCGAGCGCAAGAAGATCGAACAAACACTGCGCGACAGTTCACTCAAAGATGAGCTCACCGGACTCTTCAATCGTCGCGGCCTGCTCAAACAAGCTGCGCCTTACTTCGACTTCGCCCGTCGCCAAAAGGAAAAACTCCTGCTGCTCTTCATCGACCTCGACGGAATGAAGAAGATCAACGACGACTTTGGTCACAACGAAGGCGACAACGCACTTATCAATACCGCCGCGATTCTGAATCGCAGCTTCCGCTCCAGCGACATCATCGCCCGCCTCGGCGGCGACGAGTTCACGGTCCTCGTTACCGATCTGAACGCCGACAAAGAGGAAGCAATCGCGCGGGTCAACGAAAACCTCAGAAACCACAACGCCGGCGAAACGCGCGGTCACAAACTCGCTTTCAGTATCGGCGTCGCTACGCTCGAGCCCGAACGCATGACGTGCTTCGAAGAGTTACTCGAACAGGCCGACCAGGCCATGTACGAACAGAAGCGCCTGAAGCGCCGTCGCGCGAATGAGCGAAACCAAAACAAACAACTCGCATTGTCCGCCGACTCAGAGTCTCCCTTCGCCCCAAACTCGATTCCCTTCTCGCTCTCCGCCGGACCACAGGCTTACGGCCCGCGGCAGGGCACATTTGATAACGCTGCGATCGGTATGGCCGTGGTTTCGGTCGACGGTAGTTGGCTCCAGGTCAACGACGCGCTTTGCAAGCTCATCGGCTATTCCGAACAGGAGTTGCGCGCGACCAGTTTTCAACGGCTCACGCATCCCGACGATCTGCGGCCCGTGCAGTCGTCCATCCAGCGCGTGATCGACGGCTATATTCAGAGTCACGAACAGGAAAAACGTTACCTTCACGAGCAGGGCCACGCCGTCTGGGTGCAGTGGCACGTCTCGCTGCTGAAAGATTCAGAGAGCGGAACAAAACGTTTGTTCTTCCAGGTGCAGGACATCACCGATCGCAAACTCGCGGAAGAAAAACTCACGCTCGATACGTTGACGGGTCTGCCGAATCGCGCCCGTTTCTTCGATCTGCTGAAACTGCGAGTCGCCCGCAAATCCGCAAACAAACAGGCGCAATGCGCCGTACTGATGCTCGATGTCGATCGCTTTAAGCTCGTCAACGACAGTCTCGGCAGCGCGAGCGCCGATCAGTTGTTGATTCAGATCGCGCACCGCGTCAAGACCTGCATGCGACAAAACGACGTGCTGGCCCGTGTCGGCGGCGACGAGTTTGCCGTGCTTCTCGACGATGTGTCGGGTGAAGAAGAGGCATCGTCCGTCGCGACGCGCATTCAACAGGCGCTCGCAATCTCGTTCAACCTGTTGGGCCAGGAAGTCTACACGACGATGAGCATCGGCATCGCGCTGGGGTCGAGTCATTCGGACGACGTGTCAGACATGCTGCGCGATGCCGAAACTGCAATGCACCGCGCCAAAGCACTCGGCAAAGCACGTTACGAGATTTTTGGTCACGACATGCACGGCGAGTTGATGAGCCGGTTGAAGATGGAAACCGACCTACGCC
>DASUOZ010000194.1:0-8098 GCA_036276375.1 Pyrinomonadaceae bacterium
CGTTGAAACCGTGGCTCGACGGCGCGCGCGGTTACCTGACGCGCCTGCCGCCGGAGATACTGGAGGAGTTGAAACCGTTTTTTGATAACGAAGACTCCTGGTGGCGCAGACTCACCAGTGACGTTCGCCAGATTCTGAGTACAGTAGCCGTAGCTTTTGTGGCCCTGGCGCTCGGTGTGTTTCTCTTTTTCAATCTGCGGGCGACGGTCGAAGAGATCGGCCGCAGCTCGCCACACACGTACTACAAGGCCGGGGCCGACTGGATGCGGGCGAATATTCCGCCGGGTCAGATCGTCTTCAATACCGATTGGGACGACTTCCCTCGTCTCTTCTATTTCGACGAGACGCATTATTACGTTTCCGGTCTCGATCCGAGTTATCTGTTTGACAAGAACCCTGGCCTGTCGCGACTCTACGATCGGATTACGCTGGGCCAGGAACGAGATCCCGGGCCGTTGATTCGCGACCGTTTTGGCGCGCGCTACGTTTTCTCCGACAATGCGCACGACGATTTCTTCCAGCACGCGCGCGAGAGCGGTTGGTTTGATATTGTTTACGAGGATACGGAGTGCACAATACTGTATATTCGGGACCAGAAGCTCGAGCCTGACTTGAACGACCCGTTCTGAGCGGGTCGCACTGAGACGTTCCGCAGTTCTGATTTGCTTATGATTTATAGCCGCTTACTCTTTGCGCTTCTTTTCGTTCCCCTCCTGGCCGCTTGCGGCGGGTCGCCGCCGGCGCCCAGCGCGTCAACAACACCAACCGCAGCCTCTCCAACTCCAGTCGCATCACCGACACCCGCACTGGCCGGTTTCGAAAAAGACCTCCAGTACGTCCGCAACGGCGGCTTCACCTTCGTCTGGGTCTTCGCGCGTAAAGACGGCAAACCACTCGACAAAGACGACGGCGCCTTTCTGCGCACCAACGCACCACAAGTTATCGATTGGGTTACAACAGACGAAGGCCGCAAAGTTATCGCCGGAACAAACTTCAATCTCGAGGAAGGCAACATGGCGGCACTCAAAAAGCGCTTCGCCATCGAGGACTACTCAAACCGCTAAGGCCGCAACACGATCTTGCCAAACTGCGCGCGATCTTCGATTAACTCATGCGCCTGTCGCGCCTCACTCAGCGGTAACACCCGATCCACCACGCTGTGAATCTTTCCGTCACGCACAAACTTCATCGCCTCCAGCAACTCGGCCTTCGAACCCATAAACGATCCCAACAAAGTCAGGTGACGATAAAAGACCTGCCGCAAGTCAGTGCGCGCATCGAATCCACTCGTAGCGCCGCACGTAACGAGCCGCCCGTTGTTCTTGAGTGAACTGATCGAACCGGGCCACGTCGCCGCGCCCGTGTGCTCAACCACAACGTCGACGCCTTTACGATCCGTGAGCCGCCGGACTTCCTTCGGCCAGTCTGCCTGCGTGTAATCAATCGTCTGGTCAGCACCCAGATCGCGTGCCTTTGCGAGTTTTTCGTCAGAGCTCGCGGTAGTGATGACGCGCGCGCCACGCAGCTTCGCGATCTGAATCGCAACTGAACCGACGCCGCTGCCGGCAGCATGGACCAGCACATCTTCACCCGGCTGCACGTTTGCGCGCGTGACAAGCATATGCCACGCAGTGACGGTCACAAGCGGCAATGCCGCCGCCTCTTCCCAACTCAACTGCGCCGGCTTCGGAATGATGTTCACGCCAGGGACGGCGACGAGTTCAGCGTAACCACCGTCGCGCCGATAACCGATGATGTCGTACTCACGGCAGAGATTGTCCTGCCCGCTGAGACACGCCTCGCAATGTCCGCACGAAACTCCGGGGTGGACCATCACTTCCTCACCGGGTTTCACCCACGTGACGAGTTCGCCAACCTCACGCACGACGCCCGCGATATCGTTGCCGAGGATGTGAGGCAATGGAATGTCGATGCCCGGCATACCGCGGCGCACAAAGATGTCCAGGTGATTCAGCGCGCAGGCTTTGACCTTAACGAGCACCTCATTCGCCTGCATGCGCGGCTCCGGCACGTCCGCGTACTCCAGCACCTCCGGCCCGCCATGTTGTCTGAAAATTGCGGCTTTCATGTCAGTCAGCCGCCTGCTCGCGTGCGTGGTACGAGGAGCGAGTGAGAGGACTGGATTCAACGTGACGAAAACCTAAACTCATTCCGATGTCACGCCACTCCGAAAACTCTGCCGGCGTGACGTAACGCTCGACCGGCAAACGGCGCGCGTGCGGCTGTAGATACTGCCCAATCGTCATGATGTCGCACGACACCGCGCGCAGGTCTTTCATCAGTTCGACGACTTCCGCGAACGTTTCACCGAGACCAACCATGATGCCGCTCTTGGTCAACATGCCGCGGTCTTCGCGATCGCGACGTGCGGCCGCACGCTGCAACAGTGTGAGCGATTGTTCGTAGACCGCGTCTGGCCGGACACGGCGATAGAGACGCGCGATTGTTTCGGTGTTGTGATTTAGCACGTCCGGTTGCGCGTTGAGCACAGTATTCAGCGCGGCCTCGTCGCCGTTAAAATCCGGAATCAGCACTTCGATCTTGCAGTCGGGATTAACGGCACGTACTTCCCGAATCGTTTCCGCCCAATGCGCGGCGCCGCCGTCCGGCAGATCGTCGCGATTGACGGAAGTGATCACCGTGTGGGCCAGGTTCAGATGGGCCACCGCTTCAGCGACGTGGCGCGGCTCTTCCGCGTCCAAAGATCCCGGTTGTCCTTTGCCGACGGCGCAGAAGCCGCAATGGCGCGTGCAGATATCGCCGCCGAGCATGAAAGTCGCGGTGCGGTCCGACCAGCTTTCGAAGATGTTTGGACAACGCGCTTCCTGGCAGACCGTGTGCAGGTTCAGCCCTTCGATGAGCTGCAAAACGTTGTTCTGGTTGGTTGGATCACCGAGACGGATGCGGAGCCATTCGGGCTTGGGTTGACGGATTTTTTGACTGTTGCTGATGACACGTAATTCGCGGGCCAATTCATTTACCTCTGCGTGGATTCTACACGCAGCGTCGTAACAAGAGAAACGCAGGGTCCGCTGGTGTCGAGGATTAGCGGCAATTTATGAAACGAGTACTTTAGCGAGCTGATCGGGATCGATATTACCGCCTGACAAAACCACCCCGACGCGCCTCACGTCAGCCGGCAGTTTCTTAAACATCACGGCGGCAGCAGCGGCGATTCCGGAAGTCTCAACCAGCAATTTCATTCGCGTCAGCACAAACCGCAGCGTCTCGAGAATCTCTTCGTCCGTGACCGTCAGCACGTCCTCCGCTAACTGCTGCACGATCGGAAACGTCAGCGTTCCCGGAATCTGCACTCGCAAACCGTCTGCGATTGTCGGCGGCGGCGGAATGGAAACGCGCTCGCCTTTTAGAAACGACTGACGCGTGTCGTCCGCCGTTGCGGGCTCAACCGGAAAACATCGGATCCGCGAATTCTTCATTCGCGCGGCAGTTGCGACGCCCGCAAACAAACCACCACCGCTGCACGGCGTCAGCACGCAGTCGAGATCCGGCACTTCTTCCAGCAACTCGAGCCCGCACGTCGCCTGCCCCGCGAGAATCAGATAATCGTCGTACGGTGGGACCATCATCAATCGTTCGCGCTCGGCGAGATCGAGGGCAAACTTTTGCCGATCCTCTTTATGCCGATCGTAGAAGATGATCTCGGCGCCGTAGGCGCGCGTCGCCGCAACCTTCATTTTCGGCGCGTCATCAGGCATCGCCACCAGCACGCGCACACCCGCTTCGCGACCCGCCAGCGCAACCGCTTGAGCGTGATTGCCCGAAGAGAACGCCACGATGCCCCGACTCTTCTCTTCGTCAGTCAGCGACTGAATCTTGTTCGTGGCGCCGCGAATCTTGAATGCGCCCGCGCGTTGCAGGTTCTCGCATTTGAAGAACACTTGCTTTCCGGCGACCTCGTCAAACTGGCGCGAGGTGACAACCGGAGTGCGATGAATACGCGCCGTGATACGCTCGCGCGCCTCGTGAATCAGGTCAGTTGTAAGCATGAGTCCATTTCAACTCGCATCGCAAACACTTCGGAAAACCGCGCCACGATACGATCTTCTACTTCGCTCAATTGAGTTTCCGAACCGAGCAACTGTTCCATCGATGTTACCGGTTCACCTTCGCAGGCAATGATGAAATTAAAATAGCTAAGGTCTGTATTGACGTTCAGTGCAAACCCGTGTGTTGTGACCCAACGCGAGATGTGCACACCAATAGCCGCGATCTTTCCACGATGCGTGTAAACACCCGTCAGGCCATCTATGCGAAAGGCGTCGATGCCGAAGTCAGACAGCGCAAGAATCAGAACCTCTTCCACATCGCGCATGTAGCGATGCACGTCTTCACGATCCGGACTGAGGTTGACGATCGGATAGCCAACGAGCTGACCCAAACCGTGGTAAGTAACCTTACCGCCGCGGTTGGTTTCAAACACTGTCACCTTTCGCTTCTGCAACTGTTCCGCGTCGAGCAGCACCGCCGAACTGTCGCCGCGGCGGCCAATCGTGAGCGTGTGCGGATGTTCGAGCAACAAAAGTGTGTCGGGCTGGGTGCGGAGTTTGACCGCCTGTTCGACCTCCCCCTGAATCGCCAGGCCCGCCTCGTAATCAATAAGTCCGAGCCTTTGGACCAGAAGCTTTCTTTCCCGGGTCATGCAACCACTTTATATTCTTTCCGCGTCATTCTACAATCGCTCCCCCGGAAAAGTTGAAGAGGAGAACCATGTTGAAACGCATTGCCATTGCTTTGCTGGTAGCAATTCTTATCGCGCCCACCGCCGCTTTGGGCCAAACACGACGTCGCTCAACCAGAAGGACGACTCCGGCTCAGTCGGCGGCACAAAAGACCGCGGCCGCACGTACTGCAGGCGCCACGAAAGTCGCCGAACAGATAAAACTGATGACTAAATTCATTTACCTGCTCGGTGGCGTCAGTAATGGCATTGCGTCGGTCGACGAAGCGATCAAGAAAAACGAGGCTTCGCCGCAACTGATTCAAAACAACGAGCAGAGCAAGGCGATTGTCAAAAAGGGCTTTCAGGATTTCCGCGAAGCGCTCGACAGGTTGGAGACCGAGTTTAGAAACCAGCCGGAATTGCAGCCTTTCTACATCAAACTGGCAGGCTCAGCAGCAGGCGCCGCAAAGGCAGAAGAGTTGGCCGCTGCGGCTCAATACGACGCCGGCGGACGAACACTGCTAACGGTTATCAACCGGTTAACTGACGTATTGGTGATAATGCGGCAGTAAGGGCATATGTTGATTTTTGATTGTTGATTGTTGATTGTTGATTTAAGAGAAGTCTTAGCTACCGCTAAATCGACAATCAACAATCAACAATCAAAATGTCTACTTCGCTTTCGGGTAGTAGCCCTGGCGCGCACGGACCCGCACACCGGCGCGGCCCGGCACCTGAACTTCAATCCGCCGAAATTGATTCGGCGGCGCTTCCGCATTCGCGTAGTACTGAAGCAGATACTGGCCACGCAACTCCGCGGCAACCTGCCTGAACACTCGGTCAAGATCCTGATCCGACTCCGGCACAAACGCAGTGCCGCCGGTCGTTGCCGCAATCGCCTCCATCCCGAGCTCAGCCCGCAAGCTGATCTGATTCAGCTTCACTGACGGACCGCCAGGATTCACGGAGTAGAAGATCACATCGGCCTTTTGCACCGCCTGCTGCACGCTCTCAACGGCGCGGCGGTGTCGTGCCTGTAAGCCCGCCCGCGTACTCGCAAACGTCGGTTGCCCGTTCTGCTGCGCGCGCGCTTCGGCGATCGAGAGATCGCGGATCTGTTCGCTGAAATTGTCGTCGCCGTCTGACAGCACGATGATCACGCGGCGATGATTGCTCGGTGCGTTGTCAGTTAAATACTTCGCCGCCGCATTTACGGTGTCGTAGAAAGCCGTCGGCACGGGTTTGGTCGCGGCCGGAATCGTCAACATCTTCGCGGCTGACGTTTCCGCCGAAGCGAGCGCCTGAACCATCGTCGGCTGGTCGGTGATCGTGAAGATGGCGGCTTTGTCGGCCGGCTTCATCACGAGTTTCAAAAATGTCGCGGCAGCATTCTGCTGGGAAACAAAGAAACCCTTCTGACTCACACTGCTCGAAACGTCAAACAACAACGCGATCGCCAGCGGCAGTTGCTCAGGATCGCCGATGTCGCTGATCTCCTGGTGCTTACCTTCTTCGATCAGGCGGAAATCAGTCTTGGTCAGTCCCTGAACCGCATTGCCCGTCTGATCGGTCACGGAGACCGGCACCATGACGAGGTTTGAAGTGACGCGCACAACGTCGAGCACTTCCTGCTCGGGCGGCTTGGGTGTGGGTGTGGGTTTGGCTTTCCAGAGTGGTGGCGGTGGCGGCATGTCCTTGACGCCGCTCTGAGCGTGCGCCGCCGGAGCCGCAACCGAAATGCAAAGAAAAAGGGCCAGCACTCCCAGCAGGAATGCCGGCCGCCAAAATTTTCTCTGAACCCCCAACAAAGTCATCCTGACACCCTCGAGTCTTGCATCATGCCGCCTGTTGCCGGCTGCATTAGTTCCTATCCTACCGTTTTTGTGACGGCATGATCCACGACTCTTTGGTGCCTCGTTGCCTCTATGGAGTTGCACCACGGGTGCACCTCCACAGAAGCGTTAGAAGTTAGTTGCCGGAAGTTCCCGGGTTCATCGCCGGCGTCGGAGCAGTCAAGCCCTTGTTGACAAGCAACTTGATCTCGACGCGACGATTCTGTGCACGGCCTTCGCGCGTCTCATTTTCCGCAACCGGGTTCGTTTCGCCGTAGCCAAACGGGGTCACGATGCGACGCAGCGGAATGCTGTGGTTCTCAACCAGGTAACGAATGACTGCATCAGCACGACGCTGGCTGAGTTGTCGATTGAGGTTGATGCTGCCGCGGGAATCCGCATAGCCTGAAACCTCAAGCACGTAACCCTTGGCGTTCATCGCCTTGCTGGCAATTTGATCAAGGGTCGCTTTGGCGTCGGTCGAAAGCACCGAGCTGCCCGAACGGAAGTTCACTGCCGCAGCGTCCTGCGGGGTGTAGTCGTCGAGAGCCGAGATGCGCTCGTTGGTGGCGTTGACACCCGCAACTGCGGCATCAGCCGTCGCTTGCGCTGCCTTCGCGCCGCCACGCGCCGCGTTTGAAACGGCCGCTAGCTCTTCCAACTGACCCGACAGGCGCTGAGCATTGGCTTCCACCTGGCTGAGTTTGCTCTCAGTGGTCTCGGCTCTTTCCTCGAGCGGCTGAGCACGCGACTCAATCGCGCGGGCCACCTTGATATCGTCTTCGCTGAATCTTACTTTCTCCGCGGCCAGTTCACCGGAAGCATTGCCACGTCCCTCAATCTCCACGTTCAAGCCACGCAGGATGCTGGTCTGGGCATAGTTGGTGCCGCCACGAAGGAACCCACCTTTAGTCTTCACGCTGGTCCTATCATCCAGGCGCACCACCGTATCCACGCCATTCATGTCGCGGACTGTGAAAGTGTCGGCGTCACGTCGAGTGACCACGCCTTTGAGTTTCATCTTTTGGCCGCTCACGACGGTGCGTGAGCCAGCCGCATTGGTCGTATCTTGAGCCAGGATTGGGGAGGCCGAGAAGACTAATAGGCAGGTAATTAACACTGCCGGGGCAAACATTCTATGTTTAGTGAATACCATCGAATTATCTCCTTGTCGCTTAGCTAGTCCTGACGCGCCCTTTAGCGCGCCTTCTTCATCTTGGCGAGTCATCGCCACTCGCCCTCCCGCTCGTCAAATTTTGCGGATGACATCTCTTAGACTTTACCCAGAGCTAAGTCAATAGGCTGCCCTATTCTTAATGGAATCACCACTTTATCGCAATGAACCTCACCGCGATTATTGTTGCTGTCTTGCAAAAACTACACAGAAAAATCACCTGACTCCAACTGCTCCTTGATGAAAGCGAGGAAACGTTCCGCGTCGGAGCCGTCGATCACGCGATGATCGAAGCTCAAAGCGAAGTAGGCCATCCAGCGAATTGCGAGGAAGTCGTCGCCGTCCGCATTGGTCATTACTTTGGGCCGTTTTTCGATCTTTCCGACG
>DASUOZ010000195.1:0-5819 GCA_036276375.1 Pyrinomonadaceae bacterium
CTGACCGGTCGGCTCCGAACCGTCTGTTGTGTAGTAAACAGGAGTCGAAGGCGCGAGATTTTGAACACCGACTTTGAGCCGATTCTTGAAAGTCCTGGCGCCTCGAAGCACAGGAACAGGGATTATTTGAAATTCGGCGACCTCCGCCACAGGCTCCTTCCCAAATCCCACTCCCCACTGGCGATTCGGTTGCGGACCCATCTCGAAAACTAATTCCCCACCCTTCATCAGATCGCCGTGGTCCAGGTACGACTTCGAATAAGCCCTGCCATTCAACGTCGCTGACTGAACATAAATATTCTTCTCCGAAACCCCACGCGCCTTCACCACAAACGACTTTCCATTTTCAAAATTGAATCGCACCTCCGGAAACAACGGGGAACCAATCGCATAGATCGTCGACCCCGGCGTCACTGGATAAAACCCCGCCGCACTAAACACGTACCACGCCGACATCTGGCCGCAGTCTTCATTACCAATCAACCCGTCAGGCGTGGGCTTGTAAAACTGATCCATGATCTGCCGCACGCGAAACTGCGTCTTCCACGGCTCACCGGCGTAGTTGTAGAGATAGGCCATGTGATGACTCGGCTCGTTGCCGTGCGCGTACTGACCTATCAAGCCTGTAATATCAACCTGCTCGCGCCCGGTGGTCCGGCTCTCCTCGGCAAACATCTGGTCCAACTTACGCGCAAACGCGCGCGGCCCGCCCATCAAACGCATCAAACCACTAACGTCCTGCGGCGCAAAAAACGTGTATTGCCACGAGTTTGCCTCCGTAAACGCAAACGTAACTTCACGCGGATCGAACGGCTCGATCCAGTTCCCGTTCGCACGTGGCCGCATGAATCCCGTAACGGGATCGAAGACGTTTTTGTACGACTGCGCCCGCGCCATATACCGCCGGTAGTCGTCACTGCGCCCGAGCATTCGCGCGACCTGCGCGATGCACCAATCGTCGTAAGCATATTCGAGCACCTTCGAAACAGACTCGCGCTCGTCTTCCATCGCGAGAAAACCTTTATCGATGTAGGCGCCCAATCCGCGGTGCTCGCGCAGTTCGGCACTCTGCTTCATCGCCGCAAACGCTTCGTTCAGATCGAATCCGTCAATACCCTTCGCGGCTGCATCGGCAATCACTGAAACAGCGTGATAGCCGATCATCGTGTCGGTTTCGTTCGCCGCGAGCTCCCAAACGGGTAGACGTCCGCCTTGTTCGTACTGGACCAGGAACGTTTTGATGAAGTCGCGCGTGCGTTTCTGATCGATGAGGGCATAAAGCGGATGCGCGGCGCGAAAGGTGTCCCACAACGAAAAGACCGTGAAGTTCTGAAAATTCTCCGCTTTGTGAATCTGACGATCCCGCGCTCGATAACGGCCGTCGACGTCGACAAACAGATTTGGCGCGATCATCGCGTGATACAGCGCGGTGTAGAAGTTGGTGAGTTGGTCCGTGCTGCCGCCGTCGACGTTGATCTTGTTGAGCTCGGCATTCCACGCCGCGGCAGCTTCGGCTTTCACCTTCTCAAAACTCTTGTGATTCAACTCCGCGGCGAGATTCAGCCACGCGCCGTTTATGTCGACTGCGGAGATTCCCACGCGCGCCAGCACCTGCGGCCCGATGCCGGTATAGAAGCGAAAGTAACCTTTGACGTTCTCGCCGCGCCCTTCAGCTAACCCGTCAACCAACTTGTCGTCAACCGCGATGCCCGACTTGATGAACGGATGCGAAAACTGGATCGCGAAATAGATGATCTGGTCTTTGGCCCAGGCTTGCGATCGACGCCAGCCGACGATCGTATCGCGCCCCGTGATGCGCAGACCCGAATCGAGCACTTTGTCGCGATGCGTGAGGTCAACGATGATGTTTGCTTCCTGACTCACGGGAAAAGTGTAGCGGTGCAGTCCCGTGCGCTCGGTCGCGGTGAGCTCGACAAGAATGTTGTCGTCATCGAGCCGGACCGAGTAATACCCGGGTGAAGCAGTTTCGTTTTTGTGTTGAAACCGCGAGGCGTAGCCTTTTTCAGGGGAGCCATTATCCAACGCATTCAAATGCACCGCGCCGACGGTCGGCATCAACAGGATGTCGCCGTAGTCGGAGATGCCGGTGCCACTCAGATGCGTGTGGCTGAAACCGTAGATGATCGAATCGGAGTAGTGATAACCGGAACAGCCGTCCCAGCCGGTGAGTCGCGTGTCCGGGCTGAGTTGGACCATGCCGAACGGGCGCGTGGCGCCCGGATACGTGTGACCATGACCGCCGGTGCCCACGAATGGATTTACATAGCGCGTGAGATCCTGTTGCGCCGCGATTGGCACGGCCGGCAGGAACAGTAAGCACAGGATGAGCAACTTTTTCACGGTGCGGTGGTGAGGGCGTGGACCAAACGCTCGAGCGCTTGCAGGTCGCGCAGATCGAGGACCTCGACCGGCGAGTGGCTGTAGCGTCCGGGCCACGATAAACCTACGTGCACTGTACCGTAACGAATGAAGTCGGAACCGTCAGTGCCGCCATTCGTTGCACCGACTTGCAGCGGAATGCCTTGCGCTCTGGCGATCGAGAGTATGCGATCGATCTCGGCGGGCGCCGCCACGGCAGAGTTGTCGAGCCCGCGGATCACTGCGCCCTGACCGAGCGGCGCATTTGCGAAGCGCGTCGTTTCCGCGGGCGAATCGGAAGAGACAAACGTGTCGACACTGAAGACGCGTTTGACTGACGTTGCGTAACGCCGCGCCAGCGCCATTGCGCCTTCGAGTCCGGTCTCTTCACGAACGGACCACGCGAAGATTACTTTTCGTTTCAAGGACGCGGGATTGATGCGCCGCGCCGCGAGAATCAAGGCAGTCGAACCGGCGCGATCGTCGAGTGCCCGGGCGGTAAAACGCGCGGCGCCGAGACGCGTCGCACTCTTTGCGGCGGTCACTGAGAGTCCATTCACAACACCGACTTGTTTCAAAGCTGCCGCATCCATTCCGAACCACGCGGTAACGGCTTCCGGTTGTTTCGTCGTGGCGCTTTCGCGTGGAATAAACACGCCACGCAGCGGCGCTTTGGCGTCGTCGAAATGAAGCAGCGCCGGCTGCCCTTCCCACAGCGATGGAAACAGTCCGCCGCGTGTGCGTAACGTTACGACGCCGTCGGCAGCAATGTTGGCGACTTCGAACCCGACCTCATCCAGGTGCGCGATGAACATCACGGCATCGCGCTCTGGTCCAACTTCCAGGATCAGGTTTCCTTCGTTGTCAGTCGTCGTGCGCGAGCGCGCCCACGCCGGCAGCTCAGCGACAATCGCCTCACGCACGGGTCTTTCATGTCCTGAAACCGACGGCACATCCGCCAGCGTTTTTAGCAGCTCCGATAGTTCGGTCAACGTCGCAGGCCCGCGGACTAAATTTGGCTTCGACTTTGTAATCTCCGGCAGCACCAACCAACGCGCAGATCCCTCTCCCTCACCAACACCCGCCGCCTTCCGAACCGCCGCCAACAGCGTCTCCGCATCCTTCAACTGAACACTCTCAACCAGCGACCCGCCATAACGCGTCTTCACCCCAACTAGGTCCACGGACGTCAACCCAGTCGACGCCGGCAAATACGCCGGCTTTTCAGCTTTTCGTTGGACCACACCGGCAGGGCCCTCATCCGCGACCCGGTCTACAACAGTTACTTCATCAATCTTCCCCAACGCCCGTAGCGCAGCTTCCAATCCATCGTTCCCAAAACTCCGCAACACCGTCAGCAAAAAGATCGTCTCGCCAGTCTCCACTCTTCCACTCGCCGCCGCCGCCACCGCCGCACACCCAACCCGCACACCAGCCAATGGCCCGGCAACAAAATCACCGTAGGACCACCCCACCGCGTCGCGCACCACCGGACTCAACATTTCAATACCGAGCGCGCGCACTTCCGCCCGCGAACCGGCACCGACATCCACCCACAGATCCTCAAGCGTCGTAACCGCCGCATTCGCCGCACGCCCGCGCTGCAAGTGCGTACTCTTCACGGTGACGACACCGGGCACCGCACCCGTGCGCGTAAATACAGTGACGCGCTGTCCTTCATGAAACTGCGTCCACAGCGGATGCAGCCGCACGTTGCCCACTTCTCGCAGCCGCAGCCAGCCCGTTTCCATGATCTCAGTGACTGCAAAACCGGGACGATCAAGCCCGCACGCCACCACGCGTCTGGGACTGCCGCTTCCCTGCCGCAACATCAGATTGCCAAGCGCATCGCGACGCCAGCCGGGCATGACTTTAAGAATCTGATCGGTAGCGAGGTGTTCCCAACCGGGCGGCGCATCGCGCGCGATCCAACTCCGTAGCGCTACCTCGGCAGGCGCATGCCACCCGTCTTGCGCAAACGAACCACCGCTTGAAAGCAGAACAATTAAGAGCGTTAACAGCGACCAGATCGGTTTGGCGAGTTTAGGGGAGCGGATCATCGCGCAAGAGCCTACACGAAATCCTTGCGCTTGGCGAAATTGGTGGTATACTGCGCGCCTCCGTCCCAGACACTACTCCCAAACACGAGCGGTAAAACTCCCAAAACTGATCGGTAGTGCGAGCCCGGCACTACTTAACGACTAAATCGCGGTTCATTCGTTTCATACGTCCGCAGTAGCGAGTGTGTCATGTATCCGGCTTTGTACCCCAGGTTAGTTCAACTCATCAACCGGGAGACCCGTTGTTTTACCCGCTGGATTCCTTGCCGATGCGGGCGGCGTGTACCCCACCAACCCACTTACAGTCTGGAGGAGAGAGAGTATGAAGAAAGTTTTCGCGTTCCTTGTTTTGGCCGGTCTATGCGCAACGTTTATGTTTACGTCACCCGTGCGTAGCCAGAAGAAAGACAAAATTCGCAAGAGCTCACACAAAGTCGAAAACAACTACATCGTCGTGCTCAATGACGCAGTTGTCGGCGAAAAAGGCCTCTATTCCATCGCCCCGTACATTGCGGAGGAGCTAGCGGCGACCCACAGAGGCAAACTCAAGCACGTCTATAAAAACGCGCTCAACGGTTTCGCCGTGGAGATGTCTCCCGCAGACGCCGAGCGTCTGAGTGAAGACTTCCGAGTAGCGTTTGTGGAAGAAGACGGAGTCGTAACCCTCGATGCAACTCAATCCAATCCACCGTGGGGCCTGGACCGCATCGACCAACGCAGCCGTCCGTTGAGTGGCACCTACACTTTCAACTGGACCGGCGCCGGCGTGTTCGCGTATGTGATCGACACCGGCATTTTGACCAGCCACACTCAATTCGGCGGCCGCGCGGCAAACGTGTTCGACGCCTTCGGTGGCAATGGACAGGATTGTAACGGTCATGGCACGCACGTGGCAGGAACCGTCGGCGGCTCAACCTATGGTGTCGCCAAGAGCGTGAACCTCCGTGGCGTGCGCGTGCTCAATTGCTCCGGCTCGGGAACTAACTCCGGAGTGATTGCCGGCGTGGATTGGGTTCGAGTTAACCGACAGAACCCGGCAGTTGCGAACATGAGTCTGGGTGGCGGCGCCTCGAGCGCCCTGGACACTGCGGTGAATAACCTCTCGAATTCGGGAGTCGCGATCGCCGTGGCTGCGGGCAACAGCAACACCAACGCCTGCAATTCCTCGCCGGCTCGCGCGGCAAATGCCATCACCGTTGGCTCGACCACGTCGACGGATGCTCGCTCATCGTTCTCAAACTTCGGCAGTTGTCTGGATCTCTTCGCACCAGGCTCCGGAATCCTGTCGGCCTGGATTGGCTCGACTACTGCAACGCGCACGATCAGTGGCACTTCGATGGCTTCGCCACACGTCGCAGGCGTGGCAGCGCTCTACAAGCA
>DASUOZ010000196.1:0-2984 GCA_036276375.1 Pyrinomonadaceae bacterium
CCGTTCGCCGGCACGGGCGTCGAGTAGACGGAACTGCCCATGTTGATCTCGGTGATGACTTTCTTCTCTTTTCCTTCCGCCAGGATCACGATGTCGCCGTCTTCGTCGCCGAGATAGATCTTGCCGTCAATCAGCATCGGCGAGCCCCAAATCGCGGCGAACAGATCGTGTACCCAGTAAGGCTTACCCGTCTTCGCATCGAGCGCATGCAGAAAACCGCTGAAGTCAGCCTGATAGACGATGTCGTCCTTAATTGCGGGCGTAGAAATCGAGCGGCGAATCTTGTCGTAGTGCCAGACCATGCCTGATTGCGTGATGTCGCCGCGTTTGGTCGCGTCGATGCAGTACATGTGGCCGACGCCTTCACCGTGTTCCGGGTCCTGCCCGTTGGAGATGTAAACGCGATCCTGGTAGATGACGGGCGTGCTGATCACTTCGTTACGCGTTTTGGGCCAGACGGAATCTTTGGGATTCGTGTCAAA
Source organism: Pyrinomonadaceae bacterium (assembly GCA_036276375.1). Lineage (GTDB taxonomy): Bacteria > Acidobacteriota > Blastocatellia > Pyrinomonadales > Pyrinomonadaceae > PSRF01. The sequence goes on from DASUOZ010000196.1 coordinate 483, forward strand.
CTCCCAAAGCTTTTTGCCGGTCGTTGCTTCATAACCGCGTACCCAGCCGTCGCCCTGCGCGTGTACGACCTGGACCACGCCGCCGATCGTGCCGACGGTCGGCGAAGACCACTGGCCGTGCAGGATTTTGTCGAACACGGAATTGTCTTCCCAAACGAGTTTGCCAGTCTTCTTGCTGACGGCGATGATTGCCGGCGCTTTCGGGGAAGGTACGTTGACGTGGCTTTCGTCCTGGCCGTTTGAAGTGCTGACGAAGATCAGGTCGCCATGCGAAACCGGCGACGAATTGGCGAGGTTGTGCGGCAGCGCGCCGACTTCCTCGATCATGTCGAACCGCCACACGACGTCGCCATTAAACTCGCCGGTCAGTTTCTCGTCGGTGACGGGTCCGTCGTTCTCTTTATCGCGGAAACCCTGCGTGTCGAGACACATCAATTCCGCGCGATTGGACACGTAGTAAACACGATCGCCTTCAACCAGCGGCGAGGAAGCGACGCCCTGGTAGGGCCAGTCGTTAACGCGACCGGCAGCGAGCTTGTCATGGACCATCTGCCACATGAACTGGCCGTCCGACTCGCGAAAGGCCATCAGGATGCCTTTGTCACCGGTGATCTTCGGATCGCGCAGGCCCTCGTTGTTGGTGCCGACGAAGACCATGCCGCCGGAGACAACCACGTTGCCGTAAGTTTGCGAGCCGAGTTGGGCCACCCACTTCACGTTCTGTTTGGTTTTGACGTCCCAACTGGTCGGCAAACCTTTCATGGTTGAGATCATGTTGCGATCGGGAGTGCCGCCCCACATGGGCCAGTCGCCGGAGCCCGGGTCTGACGCGGAAGTCACGGGCGCGAGTAAGCAAAAGCCAACGCCGAGAATGAATGCGATAAGCAGGAACAGATTTTTAACTCTCATTTGTTCGCGTACACCTTTATGTTGTCAAAGTAGAGTTCGGCGAGGCCGTTGCCGAAGATTCCGGGAGCCCCTTGGCGGTTTGGAATTGGATCGATGCGTTCGAGCATCCAGGCTGCGGGTTCCGCCTCACCCGCGGGCCAAACTTTTCCACGCGCGCGCGTCTTTCCTTCGGCCATGTTCTCGACCTGAAGCTTCAAGCGGTACCACGTGTCCGGCTTCCACGCGTAGGGGATGGAAACCGTGCGCTTGGTCTCCGGTTGCCACGGTTCGATATGAAGCATCTGGCTGTTGCCGTAAAGTGTCAACACGTAACGCTGCGCGATCACACCGGCGTCGCCTTGTTGCCGGCGCTTCTGAGTCGCGAAAATATCGGCTTCGACGGTGTAGTTGGACCAACCGGACGGACCCATGTATGCACGCGAACGACTCAGCAGCGATGAGCCTTCCGTCAGTTTCGCGAGCACTTTGTTGCCGTTTAGCTCGCGCACCGCATACTTCATCGTCATGTTGTTCCACGTTGACGGTACCGAGTTTGGCGCCATTGCGTCGAAGTTCTCGCTCCATGGCAATGGCGGGAACACACGCACACTCGCGCTGCCGGTGATGCCGTTAACAGTGGCCTTTACGGAACCGGCCTGAGCAGTATCGCCTTCGGCAGTGAACTGCCCGTTGGCGATCGTACCTTTCAACTGGTCGACGGACCATTGCGCTGCCGGTTCTTCACGAATGAAGTTGCCCTGCGCGTCAAACAGCCGCGCACGAAAACTGACCTTGTCGCCCGGTGTCAAGATCAATTCGGTTGGCACAACCTGAACGTGAGTCGCTGCCTGTGAACTGATGTTGGTCCCGACCGCGGCCGGCGACGCTGGTGACGGGCCCTGCGACGAGCTGTTACCGGATTTCTTCCCAATGCAGTAAAGATTCGTATCACTGACCACGTACACGCGTCCATTGGAAACGGCCACGGAGGCAATGATGATTTCCGGTCGCCCATCCGTGGCGAGTTGATCCTCGTCGAGCACCTGCGCTCCGGTCGGACCAGGCTTCAGAATGAAAAACTTGCCGTTCTCCGTGCCGACGTAAAGCTTTCCGTCAGCCAACACCGGCGACGCTTTCTGAATCGTGCCGAGATTCTGTATCCAGAGTTGCTTGCCGCTGGGTATATCAAATGCCGCGATATTCGCGCCGTTGTCCAACTGATATAGCCGGTCGCCGTCGATTACTGGAGAAGAGAAGCCGCCCTGCCAGCCGTAAATGGTCCACTTGACCTGTTCTTTCTTGAGCTCGCCTTTCGCGCTCGCGTCGACGGCCACCATCATGCCCATCTCGTTTGACTCGAGGTTCTCTTCACTGTGCGTGAGGACTGCTGTGGTGCCTTTGACGACGACGCCGGTGTTCAGTCCGCGTTTGCTGATCTCATACTTCCAGACGGGTTCACCGGTTTGTGGTTTGATCGCGTGGACCACGCCGTCGCTTGCGCCCTGAATCAGCAGCCGCGTGCCGTTGACGGTCGCGATGATCGGCGGTGCGTAAGTCGTGTCGTACGGCCGCCCGCCGGGCGCGCTCACATAAACCGTTTCCCCAGTTTTCTTG
>DASUOZ010000197.1:0-6399 GCA_036276375.1 Pyrinomonadaceae bacterium
TAGCGACCCGCGGTATAAAGCGTTAACCCCAGATTGAAATGCGCTGACGCATTCTTGGGCTCGATCTCCACCGCCTTCTTCAACGCATTGGCCGCCTCGTCATAACGCTTCATCCCGCTGTAAGCGTTGCCGAGGTTCTTATATGCGTAAGAGCGGATCTCATTGCGCTCCTGAAACCCGAGTTTGAAAGCCTCGCCGGTCTCGCCCAACATCTGGATCGCCTGCTGGCTGGAATCGACTGCATCCTGATAGCGCCCGGTGTGATTGTAGGCAAAGCTCAAGTTGTTGTAGACCTCCGGACTCGTCGTATCAAACTTCAACGTCTGCTGGTAAACGTCTATCGCTTCCTGATAACGATTCAAACGCGCTAGCGAAAACGCCAACGGCAGATACGCGCCGGAATAGTCCGGTTTGACTTTGATCGCCTGCTGGTAAGCATCCACCGCTTGCGCAAACTTACCCTGGTCCACGTAAACATTGCCTAGACCTGCGAACGCGCGCGCATCGTCAGGCGCGATCTGCGCGGCGAGTTGATACTGCGCTTCGGCTTCCTCGTACCGCGGCTTCGGAGCGCTGCGCGCGGCATTCGCACGCGCGATGATCGAATCCTGTTTGGCTACAGGCGGTTTCTTGCGGGTCTTGATTCGGCCGCCTCCCGGCCCCTGCATGCTGCCCGAACCAAGGTGAACTGACGGATCCTTCGGTGCGCGGAAGATCAGCGCAGCGCCGCCGGTGATATCGCGAACCAGACTGCCGCCGCCGCTGATGTCCTGGGCCAGCACGCTCGCGGCCGTCACGAAAACAACAAAAATCAAGGGAAAAAGCCGGTGTTTCATGCTCAAGTGCATCTCCTCACCGGCAGATTACAACACTTACTTCAGATCGTCGAGTTGCAGGCCGATGGGCTCGGCGCCCGCGCCCTTAAGCCCATCCATTACCTGCACTATTTTTCCATAGGCCATGTTGCGTGGGGCTTTGATGAACACAGTCTTTTCAACTCTTAAACGGTCAGGCAAATCGAGCCGGTCGCGCAGATCGTCACGATACACTTTGTTTCGCGTTCGCTCTTCAAAGAGTGAGACCAATCTGAGATTCAGCTTTGAGGGATCTTCGACAGTGCCCATGTCCGTGAGGGCGTTCAGACGCAGTGTGTGGTCAGGCTCGATCGTTACGACGAGGGTTTTGTCGTTCGGAGACAACGGCACGTCGAGCTGCGGCTCAGCCGGCACTTTCGCAGTAAAACGACTCGGCTTGAGAGGCGCCGCTACCATGAAGATGATCAGCAGTACGAGCAGCACGTCGATAAGCGGCGTAACGTTGATGTCCGGCGTCGGCAGGCTGAGCTTCATGGCGTCTTAGACAATGCGACGCTGAAAAGGTTCCCGAGATTCCGGTGAATCTCACCTGGCGGTGCCACGAGGGAAAAGGACACGGTCCGGAGCGGCATTGAGCTTTGTCAACAGATCTTCGATCAAGCGCGTCTTGACACGCCCGGCTTCTTTAGGATGCACGAGGTAACGAAGGATCGCTTCCAGCCACGCGTTCTCACTAACACGAAACATCACGACGGGCCGCTCGTGCACTTCGACCTGGTTCACCGGCGTTTGGGCCAACAGCTCGCGAAAGACTCCCACCTGCTTCATCATCGCTTCGCCGACTTCCCTCTCCGCCACTTCGCACATCGTCGCGGCCACAAACTCCAGATCGGAATCGTAGGCAATCTGAAACTTGATCTCGTTCCAAACGTAGGGAAACAGCGGCCACGTGTAGTTGTAAACCGGAGTGTTGAGGACGTTTGAATTCGGAAACTTGATCACGCGGCCGGTCGGATGATCGGTAGAAAGATAGTCACCGCCAAACTCCCACAACGTCGTGTCGAGATACCCGACGTCGATCACGTCGCCGTGCGCTGTGCCGATCTGAATGCGATCACCCACACGATACGGCTCGCGGACCAGGATGTAGATCCATCCGATAAAACTCGTAATCGGTGTTTGCAACGCAAAGCCCAGAATCAGCGACAGCAGTCCCAGCGAAACGACCGCCGTGTACCAGTTCTGAAAGAGGATCGTGAGAATGAAGAAAGCTGTGACCAACCACACGATCAGCCGCGACACTCGCTTGAGGTTGTACTTGTAAACCGCGTCTTTCACGCGCGCCACAAAGTAAACGTCCAACAGCCGCAGCACGATCAGGCAGATGATGATCGCCGCGACTGTCAGAATCAACTTGGCGATCAGCGGATAACGCTCGTCCCAGTGCGGAAACTTCGACTGCAGCACCTGATAGACAATGCCGAGGCCGACCAACAACACAACGTGTATGACGATCAGCAGCTTGTCGCGCGTACGCGCCAACGGACGATCCGATCTTGTAACGGGAGAAGCCTGCTGCAACGCTCGCTGCACGCTTTCGTCTTTCTTTATTTCCTCGACTTTGGTTTCGAGTTCTTTCTTCAAATGGCGTTCCTCAATGAAGTTCCTTTAGCCCGTCGATCACAGCGCGGGCAACCGCGGGAATGATCTCACGGTGGTTTGCGTGTTCGGTGGTAAACGTCGCGAGGACAAACTTCTGACCGTCCGGTAGCTCAATATAAGCGACGTCGTGGCGCGTGGTGCTGGTCCAGCCCGCTTTGGACCACAAACGGGCGCCTTCAACACCCTTCAACGCCATACCCGTGAAGCCGCGGCCCTGGTCGTCGTTGTCATTACTGGCGCCGGTGTAATCGCGTTTCAGCAACTCCATCATCATCGCGGTGCGCTGCGGGTTGGCGACTTTGCCGGTCACGATCTCCATCAGCAAACGCGCGGTGGCGTCGGTGGTTAATTTGTTTCGGTTCTCACCGTTTGGCCCGCGCGAGACACGCTCGCGGCCGTACGCGTCTTCACAAAACGTCTTCTGGTTAACGTTGATGTTTGTGTAACCGAGCTCGGAAAAATAACGATTTACGGCATTCCGCTTGTACTGCCACTCCTCCATTTCCTTCGCCGGCAGCTCATAGCCGGAAGTGGTGTGCGTCAATACGTCAACCACGTATTGCGTCGCTTCGTTCGACGAATCGACGATCATGTCGCGCAACGCGCGCGTTAGTTCCGGCGTGAGCTCTAGCTTCTTGTCTTCCAGCCAGCGATGGGCCGCGACCAGATAGAAGAGCTTGACGACGCTGGCCGGATAGATGCGCTCGTTGCCCCGAAAGCTGGCCGTGACCGGACGTTGCGGATCGCGTAGATCGATCAGAGTGATCGAGAGATGCTTCTCTTCCAGTTTCTGGTCAGCGAAACGTTCGACGGTGGTTTTGGCCGCACGGTCCAACACGTCCTGCAATGAAGGCTTCGGTTTTTGTTGGGCCAGAGCGGGAAGGGATAAAAGCAAAATCAGGCAGAGAGGGATTAGTTGTTTGATTCTAACCATGCCGACAATATAATCTGTCTCGCCTGTGCAGAACCACACTGACGAAGGCCTCGTCCGAGGCATCCGCCGCTGGGACCTGGTCGCGATCGCAATCAACGGCATCATCGGCGCGGGAATTTTCGGACTCCCCTCCAAGGTCTATTCACTAATCGGCCCGTACAGCATCATTGCTTTCGTTGCTTGTGCGCTGGTCGTCGCGCTCATCATCCTGTGCTTCGCGGAGGTCGGCAGCCGTTTTCACGACACGGGCGGACCATACCTTTATGCGCGCGAGGCTTACAATCCGGCTGTCGCCTTCGAGATCGGCTGGTTGATCTGGCTCGCGCGCGTCACGGCCTTCGCGGCCAACTGCAATCTGCTGATCAATTATCTGGGTTACTTTTGGAACGCCGCGACCGATACCTTCTGGCGCGCGTTGGTCATAGTTTCCGTCGTAAGCGTACTCGCGGTAATCAACCTCCTCGGCATCCGGCAGGCGGCAATCGTCAGTAACGTGTTCACGGTCGGCAAGCTCGTCCCGATCATCATCTTCATCGGCGCCGGGCTCTTCTTTCTCAACCCGGAGGCGTTCGTGCCCCAGCAGGATCCCGGCGCGGCAGCTTTCTCGCAATCTGTCTTGCTGCTCGTCTATGCCTTTACGGGATTTGAAATGGCCACGATCCCGGCAGGTGAAGTGCGCGAACCGCAAAAGGACGTGCCGCGCGCGCTGCTCATCGCGATCCTCGTCGTCGCCGTTCTTTACATCCTGATTCAGATCGTTTGCGTCGGCACGCTGCCCGGCTTGCAGGATTCGCAGAAGCCGCTGGCAGACGCGGGCACCCACTTTCTCGGTACGGCGGGCGGCGCGATTATTTCGGCCGGCGCGATCATTTCGATAACGGGCAACCTGAACATCCTGCTGTTGTCAGGCTCGCGGCTGCCGTTTGCGATGGCCGAGCAGAAACAACTGCCGGCATTTATCGGCAGCGTTCATCGATCGTTCTTCACTCCGTACGTGTCGATCCTGCTCACCGCGACGCTCATGTTGTTTCTCACTTTGAAGAGCTCATTTCTCGCGTTGCTCACGATCAGCACGATCGCGCGGCTCGTGACCTACGGCGCGACCTGCATTTCATTGCCGATTTTTCGCCGTCGCGAGGATGCAGCGCCGGCCGCTTTTCGACTGCCGGGCGGCACAATTATCGCCTTGCTTTCAGTAGCACTGATCATCTGGCTGTTGTGGCACAGCACCGTGGCTGAGGCTAAAGCGACTGCCTGGGCCGCCGCCGCCGGTCTGCTGATTTATCTTGCTTACTGGATCTATTCCCGATCGCGATCCTCGTAAACCACGCGCCCATCGACCATCGTCAGCACGACTTTCACGTTCTCGATCTCTTTCGCATCGATCTTGAAGATGTCGCGCGAGAGCAACACCAGATCGGCGAGCTTGCCGGGCGCGATCGTGCCCTTCACGTGCTCCTGAAACTCCGCGTACGCCGACCCGGCCGTGTAAGCACGCACAGTCTCCTCGACTGAGATCTTCTGTTCCGGCACCCAGCCTTTCGAGTTCTTGCCGTCGATCGTGCGGCGCGTTACCGCGGCGTAGATCGTCAGCAACGGATTGAGTGGCGCGACGGTCCAGTCAGTACCAAAGGCCAGAGTTGCGCCCGCGTCGAGCAGCGAGCGAAAGGCGTAAGTGGTCTTCGCACGTTCCTTGCCGATGCGTTTTTCGGCCCAGCGGCCGTCGTCGATCGCGTGATACGGCTGCATCGACGCGATCACGTGTGTGCGTGCGAAACGCGGGATGTCCTGGCCCCGGAGGTGCTGCGCGTGCTCGATACGAAAGCGTCGATCGCGTTTGCCGTTCTCTCGTTCGACCTGCTCGTACATGTTCAGGATGAGGTCATTCGCGCGGTCGCCAATCGCGTGGATCATGATCTGCAAACCCGCGCGATCTGCTTCGCGCACGCGGTTGAGCATCGCGCCTTCGGGATACATCTCGTCGCCGGCGATGCCGCTTGTTGACGAATCGTCGCGATACGGTTCGTAAAAGAGTGCGGTCGTCGAACCGAGGCTGCCGTCCGAAAAGCCTTTCAACCCGCCGACGCGAAGCATCTCGCTGCCGAAGTGCGCGCGGACGCCGATCCGGGCCAAATGTTCCCACTGCGGCAATGGTGCAATCGCGTAAATGCGTGTCTTCAACTCACCGCGATCCAGCAGTGCTTGATACACACTGACATCGGTACCGGCCGACACATCCTGAATGCTCGTGACGCCGAGTTTTGCAGCGTAGTCCGACGCCGCACGCGCGGCGGCAAGTTTCTCCTCAAAACGGGCGGGCGGTATGACTTTCCAGACAAAACTCTGCGCCGCGTCTTTCAACACGCCGGTCGGTTCGCCTGACTTGTCGCGAACGATCACACCGCCGGGCGGATCGAGTGTTTGCCGCGTGACGCCCGCGAGTCGCAACGCGAGGCTGTTCGCCAGCGCCATGTGACCGTCGAGGCGACTAACGAAGACAGGCGTGTCGGGAGTGACGCTGTCTATTAAATCTCGCGTCGGGAGCTTGGCGTCAGACCAGCGCTCGTGGTCCCAGTCGCCGCCGGTGATCCAACGACCTTTCGGCAGCTTCTCGGCAAACGCCTTGATGCGCGCGGCAAACTCCTGCGGCGAGTTTGCGTCGCGCAGATCAACGCTCGAAAGTTGAAAGCCGCCGGACATGAAGTGCGTATGCGCGTCGTTGAAGCCCGGCAGCAGCAAACGCTTCTTCGCGTCGATGGTGCGCGTGTTTGGGCCGGCAAGTTTTTTGATGTCTATAGTCGAGCCGGTGGCGACAATGCGGTTGGCGTAAATCGCAACTGCTTCGGCGGCCGGTTGCGACTTGTCCATCGTGTGGACGACGGCGTTGACGATGATCGTGTCGGCTACGAGCGAAGGCTTGTCGGCGTGAACAGGAAGAGTCATATAGATAAGAGTTATGGCTACGATTGAAACCAGTAGGGGTGTGGT